>JAAYTS010000173.1 GCA_012517995.1 Clostridium sp. | reverse complement strand
CAGTGAGCAAACACACCTAAATCAGATGACATTGTTCAATGCATCGGAAACCACTGCTGATTCAACCCAGGAGAGGTCTAAGATTACTGAAGTCAAGGCACATTACCGTAAACGTACACGTCTTACTACAGATAAGCTTCCTGAGGATTTACCTGTTGAGATAATTGAGCATGAACTTCCTGAGAAGGACAGGAACTGTCCGGAATGTGGCAGTGGTATGCACACAATGGGAAAAGAAACCCGAGAGGAGATTAAGCTTATTCCTGCAAAGGTTGTAATATTAAGACATGTACGCCATATTTATGCGTGTCGGAACTGTGAAGCTACGTCGGATCATGTGCCTATAGTAAAAGCAGACATGCCGGAGCCTGTAATCAAGGGAGGGTTTGCTTCACCGGAAACCATAGCCCATATAGCGGTACAAAAATTTATGATGGCATCGCCCTTATACCGTCAAGAACAGGAATGGAAACAATACGGCATTTTGTTGTCAAGGCAGACTATGGCAAACTGGTTGACAAAAGCAAGCAATGACTGGCTTGAGCCTTTATATGAAAAGATGAAAATAAGGCTTTTGGAGCACGAGGTTTTACATGCAGATGAAACAACGGTACAGGTGTTAAAAGAGCCCGGAAAGGCAGCCCAGTCGAAAAGCTACATATGGTTATACAGAACGAGCGGTGAAGCAGAAAAACAGATAGTACTTTATGATTATCAGCCGGATAGGAAGCATAATCGGCCGAGGGAGTTTTTAGAAGGATTCAGTGGTTATTTACATACTGATGGGTATGAGACCTATCATAAGCTGCCGGACAACATAATAGTAGTAGGTTGTCTGGCTCACCTTCGACGAAAATTCTGTGAAGGTCTAAAAATTCTGCCGAAAGAAAAACAAAAAGATTCACAACTTTTGAAAGGTATAGAATATTGTGATAAGCTGTTCCGGTATGAGCAGGAATTTGCGTTGCTGACACCAAAGGAACGGTTTGAGAGAAGACAGTTCTTGTCAGAGCCTCTGTTCAATGAATTTTGCAGTTGGATGGAAGGCTTAAGTGTGCTACCTAAAAGTATGCTGGGCAGGGCGATAAGATATGCCCGCGAGAAATGACCTCCTGACAAGCCGTGACCCGTTAGCAAAGAATGATTTTTCGTTTTTAAAAAAGTGAAAGTTTAAGTAGATAAATTGAGGAATTCTAAGAACGGTAAAGTATATAGGTGTAATTATCTAAAATGAAGGGGTTAATCCGGTTCGCAGACTAGATTAATACCTGGTCAAGAGGGCGTTGTGACTGGTGGAGACTCTACTAAATTGGGTAAGAATATGATGGAATCAATGGGGTTACCTAGAAATACTAAGTGGACAGGATATCAAGCACAGCATGTTATCCCTGCAGAGTTGGCAGACCATCCGGTTTTACAAAAGATTGGTATGGATTTGGATGATGCATCGAACGGATTGTTTTTAAGAACACCTGCTGATGATATCAGTACTATGTCAAGGCACAGAGGTTACCATTCTACATATGGTAAATTGTTAAAGCTCAATTAGATGCAATTGATATAACACAAGACACTAATATATTACAACAACAGGTATTAGATTTGCAGAATAATTTAAAAAAACTGTAAGAAAGCGGATTACCATTATATCCAAACCAAGGAGCAACAGTAAATTTGTGGCAAAGAAGTTTAGCAAGAATTAAGTAAGGGAGTGTATATAATGGATAAGAATGTTGAAGAGTTTGTTAAACAAATGATATATGATAAAGATAAAAGAGAAGTAATGAGACAACTAGATGAAATTGTTGACTCTGAAATATTGCATCTATATGCTTATAATTATAATTGGGATAATGGGTTTAAGATACCAAGAAAAATTATTCATAAAGACTGTTGTCAATTAAGTACTGCATTAATGATGTTTTATGCTGCTGATGGAATTAGATATTTGCAAGATAAGAGTGAGGTAAATAATCTAAAAGAATGGTCTATACTTATTAAAGAATTATATAATAAAATTATTAATAACGAATTTTTAGAGGGTACAATTAAATTTACTCCACCTCTAAGTAAAGTGCAAATATTTAAAATAAAAAAGATAATTAATGCCAATGAAGAAGTATTCTTAAAAAAGACGGGTACTAATGATTTGAACATTTACCTATAAATAATATTAACCCCAAAAAACTGTATTTCATAAAAAATATTTATTATGGATCAATATTTATATTAATATACTGAAATAAAAACGGTAAGAGTCATAACACCAAAGAGTCTATATGGATAAACTATTAATCCAAACATAGACAATAACGGTGTTATGGTTTTTTGTTCTTTCATTGAGATAAATCAGATAAAAACCGCTAATATTAATGCAGTGACCAAAAACGGAAGAATTCTTATAGAGGCGGGTATGATAGTTATGAAAACAAGGTGAACATTACCGCGGAAACGGTTTGCGGTTATATAGAAATTGTGAAATAGATCGGTATTTTGGCAATCATTCAGACAATGGAAAATGATTAAGGGTGTATTCGATAACGTTTGCTGAGGTCGAATTGGAAAGATATCAGCAAGGCGTTTTTTATTGCCTGGGAAAGTGCATAGAAAAGAATGGAACAGTCGGGAATGGGATAGAGCTTAAACGGTGCACAGCATGTATATAGCAACTCATATATATTTTATGCATACTTTTTCAGTCAAGACATTGACTGTCAAATTTGTTTATTCTATTATGATTTATAAGGATGGTTAGAATTTCTAGGAGTTTTAGTAGTGCCAGTTTAATGGGAGTGAATTTGTCGTGGCAACAGTAAGTGAAACTGGTGCAGTTGGTGGGAAGAAGATTACCATTGAACAGTTTTTTGCAATAGAAAAACAGTTAAAAGAAAAATTTGAAAAAGGAGAGATAGACAGAGATGAGTTTAATGATTCTTATGACAGATTAAAATGTTTGTACGAAAAATCAGAAAATAGTGCGGGAGTTGGTAACCCTATGGGTAAACTTTCTGGTTCGGTAGATGGTCTAACCGCAGCAGAAAGAACAGTTATAAATGATTTGCTTTCACAAGGTAAAAATGTTGAAGTTATACCTAAAACAACAGCCTCAAAGACACCTGACTTCTTGGTAAATGGTGTAAAGACGGAATTAAAGACATTGGAAAATCCAAATATTAATACAGGCATAACAAGGATTCAGAAGGGTTTCAAACAAGGTGCTGAAACTGTTGTAATTGATGGTAGACAGGCTGGTTTAACTACTGAGCAAGCAAACCAAATTATAAATCGTGCATCAGGGACGTACCCGAATAAATCACTACCTGGTAAAGTTGAAATCTGGACTAATGATGGAGTTATAGGGAGGTAAATGAAATGGCAGGCTTTTTATGTAAATGTGGTGAAACATTATCAAATACTCAGTCACCAAATGATATTGAGCTAAAAGTATATACAGACAGAGAGTGGGACAAAATTATTAACCAAGAGATGATTGACCCCATAAACATACCTTTTCCACAATATGATGTTTGGCGTTGTCCTAAATGCGAAAGACTTTACTTCTTTGAAGATGGTAATGATAAAGCCATAAAAATCTATAAAATTGATGAGTAACTAAAACTAAAGATGTAGTATAACCCATAAGTTAAAAGAATCCAGCCAGTTAAGCAAAAGCAGAAATTGGCTGGATTCGTTATTTTAACCAAGACTATTTTCCCTAAAAATCAACTAAATTCAATCCGTCAATATTCTTAAAGTGCTTATCCATAGTAAAAAGTGACAACTGATTTTGAATGGCTATAGCTGAAATCCACAAATCATTTTCAGGAATATTTATACCTTTTCAATAACTGTAATATCATCGTTCATAAGCTTATATTTATGCACCTTTTTATTGATTCCAGCGGTTTGTGATAGGTTTATGCAGATAAAAGATAAAATAATTACAATAATATAATAATTACATGAATAATGCCGAAATAAGATTATGTAACAAAAAATTAAAAACCATAAGGGGGAATAAAAATGATGTTTAATCCAAACAAAGAACATATGGTACATAGCATTGAAGAGTTTGAAACCAAGCCTGACTGTTGTAACTCATTTAAGGAATATCTATTAGATAAGTTTATATTTGTAAATAATACAGAAACACCAGAAGGATCAAATTATTATAATGGATGTTATTTATATCCTTTAGATTATAATGGTGATCTTTACCAATCTGACGGGATTTTAATAAAGTTTTGTCCATGGTGTGGTGAAAAAATTAAAGTTCTAAAAAAAAGAACATAAAAAGCTCTCCTATATGAAGTTTTTTATAAAAGATTTTAATGTTAAAGCAATTATTATTTATTATAATAATCTTAATGCATGGTAAATTTATACTTATATACAATTTTGCACCTTACGATAACAAAAAAACACAAAATTCAGATATTTACAAAAATAGCAATGTTATTAAAATGTAAACATTATACTTTTATAAGCTAAAATTACACATTTACGCAAAGGGTTTAGTATAATATTTACATTTTAGCGATATTGTTATTTTTGTTAATATATGTATTTTTGCATTTTTTCATTGTCACAAGGTGTAAAATTGTATAATTTTGAGTAGCAAAAAAGCCGGAAACAATGATATATTCATGTACTTCCGGCTTTTTAACAATTGACTATACTACTATTGTTGCATCTCTAAATTCTACGCCTTTTATTTTACGGGTTTGCCTTCAAAGTTGTATTCGGTTTTGGTTTCTATTGTTACTGCTTCTCCCTTTTCATTTACTCCGGGCTGGCTAATTTTTGTCTGTCTGTTCATGTTGTCATAGGTGTAGGTTGTTTCTTACATGTTTAATAATAGATTCAATTCAATTTATTGCCACTTGATAACCTACGATGGGATTTTTGCGACCGACAGGTATGTTGCTGCTATATTAAATTCCTAACAAACATCGAAATTTAATATAGTATGAGTTATAAACATCATTTTGAATTTTCTCCATAAGGAAGTTTTCAATAACAGATTTAAGTTTTTCATCTTGTAAATTCTCTTGTAAACATTCAAATACAGTATCTAAAAAATTTTCTACCAATTCTATAGATATATCTTTAAAACCATCCTGTAATCCGTATAAAGCACATATTGAAATGCCTGTTTTAAAAGGCTTGTATTTACTTGTATTCTCTAAAATATCCTTAAAAACTATTGTTTTGTTTTTTAATCTTAACATTAGCTTAACAAATTTATGAGGAATAGAAGGATTATAACAAAATTCATGATACATAAAATTTAATATAACAGGATACAGTTCTTCCGCCAATATGCTTCTTTCAATTATAAATTCTTCCAATATAATTCTGTAACGTCCAATATTATCCTTGTTAAAGAATTTAGATTTTTCTATAAAGGATTCAATAAACTGATGTTTAAGGTCAGTGCTTTCAGAAATTTCATTAAACGAGTTTTCGAAATTTTCCCAGTAAATATCGTTACGTTCTATCTCATTAAATAAGTTGTATTCCAAAAATTCATTTATGTTTAACAAATTGAACCTCCTCCTTAGCTTTAAAAAAATAATTAGGATTAAGGCTACAGCTACTGTCTGAATTAACAGTGAGTAATTTTTATGTAGCCTCAATCTTATCATTATACCCTTTTTAAATACTCAAATGCTCTTATTTGTTAACTCCAATAAAGTTATTTATAGATGCATCGGTAATTCCATTTTGATTAAGGATATCAACAACATTTGAAGCATCTCCAGCTAAAGGTTGGTAATGTCCAGAATTATTATTCCAATATTCAAGTTTACCATTTTTAAACTTCATTTCACCTGCATATTTTACGTTTCCACCTTTAACCAAATCCGAATGATGAATTACATCATCAGAATAGCTTGTTATTAAGTTATTGTTCTCGTCAATAACATAGATGTATTCTTTATTAGCGGTATATCCTCTGTAATCTTTATATTTACCATTTACATTTTTTATCTCTAAGTTTTTAATATTTGTTTTTGAAAAATCTTCGAAACCAAACCTATTCTTATAAAGTTTTGTTCCATTTTCTAAATGAATAACATTACCTTCCGTTTTGAGAACCTTAACACCATTAATAAATTGACCTCCACCAACTCCCGCATTATTGAAGTCAGTAACTATAGTTTTCTCCGTTTGCTTTTAACTCCCTCAAAAAAACAAACGGTATATAAACCCTATCAATTAAGGCTTTTTTAATATTTTACCATATCGAACTACAAATTTAAAACACTTTTATTCTTGTATTCCTGTTACTTCTTGAACCTTCTCAAACGGTTTGTATTCCGTCTTTGTTCGCATCATTCCATAAAT
>JAAYTS010000318.1 GCA_012517995.1 Clostridium sp. | reverse complement strand
CTAACCGTGATGAGCTCAAAAAGCGGATTGCTGATATGAGCACATTTCTAAAGAAGCAGTCCACCAATCTTACCAAATACGATGAACAGTTAGTCCGGCGGCTAATTGAGAAGGTCACCATCTACGAGGATAAATTCACTGTGGTATTTAAGTCCGGCGTGACGGTGGATGTGGATGAATAAAGTAAAAACGAGCAAGGCACTCCATGTGAATTTGGCACGGGGCGCCTTAGTTTTTGCTGAGTTGACTTAAGTCAATCCCTATCAATTTTTTCTGAACGATACTTATGTTTAAGAGCATTGTTTGCTGTTTCAATAATTGAAAATTCAAAATCCTTCTTTGGCATTTCTATCGAAGACAAGAACTTCTTGTTTCCTTTGAAAGACTTCCATAATAGTGTCTTATCTTTTTCATCAAGATTTATCTTATACAAAAGATTGGAGAGAAAAACAATCAAAGAATTCTGCTTGTCATCAGTCTTTTGTTTGCTAAAAGCTATGTATTCTTTCAAATCTCCTATATCAAATTTAGGCTGCAATCCAGTTATCGGATTAACCAACAATTGAGTAGAAGAATTCATTAGATTCACATAGGAACCCAATTCATATTGCTGTGCCTCTGTCATTAAGTTGTAGTCCAAGCCAAATTCTCTTGTTCTTTCGCTTGCACAATTAAGTTTTTGGCTTTCATCTTTAATGCGGATTATACGCTCGTTTATTTCTACAATAGCAAGTTCGTATGATTTAACATCACGCTTGCTTATGAGGGTGAAAATATCCTCAAGACGGTTCTGATCGCTTTTCCCTTTCCATAACAGAAGCCCGCTGACCACAATTGCAACTCCGGCAATCGCCCAACCAACAGGTCCAGCAAGAGCCAGAAATGCATTTCCGGCAGCCATTCCTCCACCACCAGCCGCAAGCGCACCTCCGCCCAACCAAGCTAATGCTGCGTTGGTAGCTGCCGCACCACTTAAAGCAGATATAGCTGTTCCTGTTGAAGCAACACCGAATGTCGTCGCAATTCCCATTGCTACAGTAGGGCCAAGGGCTACAACTGCGACTCCGACACCTGCACCAGCAACACCTTTCCCAGCATTTTTTGCTGCGGCACTTTTATAATCTGATTCAATTTTTTCTGCTTGCTGTTTCCAGTTCAGGCGGATTTCTTTCAGCTTTTCATACTCTAAACGCTTCTCATTCGGCACATTCCTAATTTCGTCAAATATTTTTTGTATGGTTGTCAATTCATCATAAAGGTTGCTTGTGCATGTGCCCAACTCGTATATTTTTTCATTTGTTTTCTTAATAGCAGATTCTGCCTGCTCTTGTGCAAGTTTTAACCTGGATTTTTTCTTGCTCATTGTTACCCCCTCCTAAAATATGTATCTATATCGGATTTTTCCCTAAGTATATTATTATCAGGGACCTTTCTGAGTTCTGCCAACCGAGCAGACTTCTGGAATGCCTGAACATACATATCACTGTTCTTAAAGTCATCAACAAAATCTACAAGTTCCTTATCATCGTATATCTCGGATAATAATGAAAGTCCGCTCAGATAGTTTTCTACAATGGTTATTTCTCTTCTTGAAAACCGGGCCTCAGACTCAGCTTTTCGTATTACAATGGCACGTTTTGCTTCACCATACAATGAAATCGTGAAACGACCCAATCCAACTATGTTAAGTCGAAGGAAAAATTCTGTCGCATTGAAAGTACCGCCTCCGGTTATGAATGCCCGTATGGTAGCATCGCCGAGATCCATCATGCAGAAGGTACCGTGCGCTACTGTAAGCATTCTTTTTACTGTGGGATTTGAAAATGGCTCACAAGCTTTCCACATAACAGACGGAGAACGCTCTTCTTTCTCTGTTGTGGCAATATACTTGATCAGCCGCCTTATTGCATATACCAATCTGACAATGATTTCATTAATAAAGACTGGTATAGCCTGGGCTGCTTGAAAACGAACATCGTATCCTTTCTTGTATATGTTCAACGCCAACTCATTTATGTCGTTATCAAACTGTGATACAGGGATATTCAGTTGCCGTTTTATTACAATAATGTCATTCGTCCACGCCCAGAATGGAGATGGTATTCCCATCCCTCGTCCTTTACTGCCGGAAGCTCCGGACATATCCGAAATCAAATGACCGAACCAATTAACAAACCCACAGAACAATTTCGCTGGAACACTATTGCCACGCAGTTCAAATTTCCCGTCAGCATCCTGTAAAGATATCAGTTCCCCACCGGATACAAAATGGGATTGATTTGTGAACTGATCTAATATAGAAAAGAACAATCCAAGTATAGTTGGATTATGTCCAAGCGATTTGAAATGATGATTCGTAGGATTCAATTCAAATATAAAACTTGCTGCATCACCGGCTCCGCGCTGGTCATAT
>JAAYTS010000172.1 GCA_012517995.1 Clostridium sp. | reverse complement strand
TACTTATAAGGACCATCATTATAGTAAAAGTGTAGAAGAATTCTTTTCTGGATAGCAAAAGTTTAAACTCAAGCTTAATCATTTCAATAAGTTTCATCACTTCTGTCCCCCTGTATCTGCCTCTCAAATTATCAGCTAATAATCTTATTTGAGAGGATAGAAAACATGTTTTCTATCCTCTCAAAAATATTCTTAGCTATACTAATACAAATCAATTTTTTGGTTTTTCATTTGCTTATTCTTTTTATCTAAAAAGGTGTATACTTTTGCCATGGCAACCTTTCTAGACAAAAGAAACTAAGAGTATCTCAAGAATTCTTTCTCTGTCAGAATTAGTTAATAGATTATTATGCTATAATTGTATAATATATTTATAAGTATGTAAATGGTGAATATATATATATATTCTCATATTATCTAAGTTATTCTACGTTTTTCAATCTTTTTCTTATTTTTCAAGATATATTTCCATGTATTTATTTTTTTGTCAACTATGTTAAACCATTTAAACTTTTTTTAATCAGTATAATTTATAAATTCATTACTTATTCAGTTAATTTATAATTTAAGAAACTGTACAAAAACTCCAGTTTAACAGTTACATAATATTAATTTAAAACGAAAACACTTAAGTTAAGGCTACTTGGCAATTTTTATGTCAATTTGTAAAAAGTACTATGCGAAGCAGTTTAGAAGCTATTTTTTCACTAATGCTTTTACATGCTCTTTTGTTAAATTGACATAAAAAATTCCTCCTTAGCTTTTATTATTCGTAATCTTGCTAAGAAGAAATTTAATTATTCATTCATACACAAAATTTGTTACATTTTCGCAAAAAGAGAGCTGACTAACTTAATTCATTCTTGTAAACACTGTAATTTCGCGCAGACCCTCAGCCATTAGCAGCATTACACTTTTTATAATAGAAAATAATTAAAAATGCTAAAATAGAAAATATAAATGTAATTAGATAAAAAAGGATAGAATTATCAACTGAATAATTCATGGTGTTTTCGGAACTCGCAGCTGTGAATCCTCCAGATGGCAATTGAAGAATATCATCAGGAATAGATTCCATAGTAGGTATTTTTATATTTTCATCCAATAATCTTATAAAATCACTCACACTGTAAACAGAACTATTTTTAAGCCCTGTTAATTCCTCCCTTTTTGTATAGGGGATTACATATTCCCCATTATTGCTGTTAAAATATATTATATATGTAAAATAAGCTGGAAGTGAAACTACTTTAAGATCATTTATGTTATTTAAACCATTCTTTCTTATTAACTCGGATAATTTTTTATCATTTATAAATGTGCTTATTCCTTCTTCAGGGAAATAATTACCTATTAGTGTTACATCCCACCTGTCCTGATTTTTCTTCATTATTTCTAATTGACTATCAGAAAAATCATCAATATTGCTTACTTCCCCTATATATGGAAGCTGGGAAATTGTATATGTACTTATAACTGCATCTTTATAAAATACCGGAACCTCCCATTCATAATCTTCTGAAATAAGATTATGAAAAGTTTCTCCTAATTTATACATTTCAAAAGGATGCCCTTCATCATATTTTAAATGATGAACCTTATATGCGTTGTCAAATCCCTTTTCTACATCTACTCTTTGGTATTTATCTATTCCTATATTTCTCAATGCATTTTTTATAACATCTTCTCTACTTTCTATTATTTTAAAGATCTCTTCGCTTTCATTATGGTTTTTAAGCAAATTTTTTTCTTTTGCTTCTATTACTAAATTTATTTCATCTAAAGATGCATACGCCGAAGTAGCAAGCAAAGTAAATATTAGTATAAAAATGCTATAAAATGCAATTTTCGTTATTGTTTTCATTTTTCAATTCCCTTTCCTTAAATTATAATTAAACAATTATATTTTATTCTACTAATTGTATTCAAATTTAGTTCCAATGCTGCCAATAAACTGCCCAAACCCACAGGTAACCATATTGCCATCCACTAACAAATTTGTCATATGAAATTTCATAACGTTTACCATCTGTTGGATCCACATATATAACATTTTTCACACTACTCGTATCTTCATAACCTGAAATTAAAAGAGAATGCCCAGTTCCATTTAAAATACTATATTGATTACAAATAATAGGCTTACCTTGATCAACGAAACCTTTAATTGTATTAAAATTAAAGTTGTAAGATTCAGTTGCAACAGGTTTAGCTTTAGAATGGTTATATGCTGCACATTTAGCAGCTTTGGCTACTTCATAAGCATTATTAGCAGGCAAATTAACCACAGAACCTTTCACATGTCTTACAATCTCAGACTGTGAAACAGGACGGGATGAAAGGGGCTCGTTATAATTTGCCCACCAATACCCACTCTGCTGAGCAGCCGACGCCCAACACCAATGTCCTCTTTCTTGTGAAATCATATTACTAAATAAAACCTTCCGAACAGCACCAACATAAATTAATAAATTAAAGATTATAATACTTACAACAATAAGAAACATAAATTTTTTTGCTTTGGATTTTGATTTCAAATTAGTACTAAACCTAAATCTTTGCATAATATCCCTTCCTAAATATTAATACTTTAAATTAAAATTATTTAACATATCCATATTATTGTTGAAAACAATTTGAATATGTCAACTTACTAATAAGCTTATCAATTTTTAGCAATGTTGTCAATAGTTGAATAAGTTAAGGATAGCGTCAATTTATTGTAGGAAAAAGAAAAGTAGATGGCATCCCATTTTTTATACAACTATTTCAAATAACGGTCTCTTAGTAACGAGAGTATTTTGCATAATTTGCATGCTGAGCTAATTATTTTCTTTTATAACTC
>JAAYTS010000171.1 GCA_012517995.1 Clostridium sp. | reverse complement strand
TATATCTTTAGGCATTGTCATTACAAACTGTGGATCTATTATAGCCACGTCTGGAGTTAGTTCATAGTCTGCTAATGGATATTTAATATTTCCTTTCTCCTTGTCAGTAATTACTGAGAAGGATGTTACCTCAGAACCAGTACCAGAAGTAGTAGGTATTGCTACAAGCTTTGTCTTCACTCCTAAGTTAGGATACTGGAATGCACGTTTTCTTATATCAAGAAACTTTAATTTAAGTCCATCAAAAGATGTATCTGGATTTTCATAAAAGAGCCACATACCTTTAGCAGCGTCAATTGCAGAACCTCCACCTAGTGCAATAATAACATCAGGCTCAAACTTCCTCATTTCCTCAACACCACGCATAATTGTTTCAACAGAAGGGTCTGGCTCAACTTCTGAAAAAATCTCACTATGGCAATATATTTTACGTTTTCTAAGATAATACAAAACTTTTTTCACATATCCTAATTTAATCATAACAGGGTCAGTAACAATAAATGCACGGCTTATATCAGGCATATGCTCTAGGTACTGTACTGAGCCATTTTCAAAGTATATTTTAGGTGGAATCTTAAACCATTGCATATTAACCCTCCGCTCTGCAATCCTCTTTTTGTTAATTAAATTAACTGTAGACACATTTGATGTAGTGGAGTTTCTTCCATAAGAACCACATCCAAGTGTCAATGATGGTGTGTTGGTATTATATATATCACCAATTGCACCTTGAGAAGAAGGAGAATTTGCTATTACACGTCCCACCTTCATTACCTCTCCATATTCTTTGCATAGCTTTTCATCATCTGAATGAATAACTGCTGAGTGTCCTAATCCTCCAAGTTTTAACATTTCTTTTGCATACTCAAATCCTTCTTTTGCATCTTTAACTACAAAGTAAGCAAGAACTGGGGATAATTTTTCAATTGAAAGTGGATATTCAATTGAAGGCTTTGGCAGCTTTGCAAGAAGTATCTTTGTATCATCTGGCACTTTTATTCCAGCATTTTTAGCAATCACTGCTGCACTTTTACCCACAACTTCTGGATTAACAGCCATCTTGGCTGTGTTAATAACATAATTTGTAACCATTTCAGTTTCTTTTTCATTCAAGAAGTAGCATGAATATTTTTTCATTATACTTTCAAATTCAGATTTAATATCCTTATCCACAATAACCGCTTGTTCAGAAGCACATATCATTCCATTGTCAAATGTTTTTGACAAAATAAGATCTGTACATGCCCTTTCTATATCAACATTTTTATTAATATAACATGGTACATTTCCTGGTCCTACACCTAGTGCAGGCTTTCCACAACTATATGCAGAATGCACCATTCCTGAACCACCTGTTGCAAGAATCAATGACACCCCTGGGTCGTTCATAAGTGCATTAGTGGCTTCAATAGAAGGTTCTTCTATCCACTGTATACAGTGCTCTGGCGCTCCATTTGCAACAGCTGCATCCCGAAGAGTCTTTGCTGCTTCTGCTGAGCACTTCTGGGCTGATGGATGAAAAGCAAATATAATAGGATTTCTTGTCTTAGCAGATATAAGAGATTTAAACATAGTGGTTGAAGTTGGATTAGTTACAGGAGTAACTCCTGCAATTATCCCTACTGGTTCTGCAACCTCTACAAAACCTTCCATATCATTTTCTGCAATTATCCCAACTGTTTTTTCATATTTAATACTGTGCCAGATGTATTCAGTGGAAAATATGTTTTTTATTACTTTGTCTTCAAAAACGCCTCTCCCTGTTTCCTCAACAGCTAGTTTTGCTAAACGCATATGGTCATTTATCCCAGCTATAGCCATAGCATGTACAATTTTATCAATTTGTTTTTGATCTAGTTCCATATACTGTTCCAGCGCCTTTTTTCCGTTTTCCACAAGTTTAGTTATCATTTCGTTTGGATTTGTAGTTTTTTCTTTTTTTTCTGGCATTTTAATCCCTCTCTTCCGTTTAAAACTCCCTTAAAGTATATTATTGTTAAATGTTTGTAAAGTATAGAATATCACATTGTTAAAATTTTGTCAATAAAAATTTTAACAATGTGATGCTCCTTTATTTCCCTTAATTTGAAGGTTTAAAATTAGAATTTTATTTTATAATCAGAGGATAATTGAAGTGTTATAAAAGAGAAGTTTTCATATGTTCATAGACAAAAACCATTTTATTTTTTAAAATTAAAGTATTATAAAAAGGAGAGTATGTACTCTCCTTACTATTTTACCATCTGTTGCCGAAAGACCTGTTGTTGTTTCTCTGCATTTTTCTTGCTCTTCTACAATCTGGACATCTTTGTGGTTCATTATCAAAACCTTTTTCCTTGTAGAATTCTTGTTCTCCTTCGCTGAAAATAAATTCAGCATCACAATCTTTGCATTTTAATACCTTATCTGCCATATTACATACCTCCTTAATTAATTTGGATTTCACTCTTCTAATTTTTTCCACTCCAGTAAATTAAGGAGAGTATTTTTAGAAAATCAATCCATTATATTCATATAGCACATAGGTATATGCTATCATATCTTCAGATAAAAATCAATATGAATTTTTAATGGTTTTATCCTGTTTTTTCTCTATATGCT
>JAAYTS010000281.1 GCA_012517995.1 Clostridium sp. | reverse complement strand
TTGTTTGGCTCTGGCATTTCTTCACCTTTTAAGTCTGCGGTGTTCTGAAATTCCATAACTGTAAGAGGTCTTCCACCAGGATTTCCTTCAGCTATTTTTTCTGCTAATGCTTTCTTTTTGGCTCCTGCTCCTATGCGAGCACCACCTCTATTAGTGCCGTCTTTGGCCATATATTAAAACACCTCACTTTCCACTTGCCCTATTACCCCCTTTGAAACTGCATTTTTTTACACGATGCCCCACGCCCGTTGCACAGCATAAAGCTCACAGAGATTTCGACCGCCCCTACCGGTCATGGTTGTGCCAACGATCACCTCGCTCGGCATGGATTCTGGCATGGCACGGCTTGCAAAGAGCAATCAGATTTTCTCTTGCGTGTGTGCCGCCTTCCGAAAGCGGGATGCGATGGTGGACCTCTTCGGTAGGAACAAGCAGACCTTTCTCTTGGCACTGCTCACACAAAGGATGCAGCTGCACATAGCTGTCACGGATACGCTTCCATGCACGGCCATAACGACGGCGTACGGCAGGGTCTCTGTCGTACTTCTCGTAGCGCTTGTTCTCCAGCTTTTCATGTTCCTCACAGAACCTGCCATCCGTTAGCTTGGGACAGCCGGGATAAGAACATGGTCGCTTCGGTTTCTTAGGCATCGGTTCACCTCCTTCAGGGCATAGAAAAAGCCCTGCGGGATTGCTCCCACAAGGCTCGTTCCTGATTTTCGCTTTTCGCTATTATAATAATATCATAGGGAGCGGGTATCATTCTATGTCTTTAGGTATCACGTTGCAGGATACCGTCGCAAATATCCAGCGCCTGATTATGGAGCTTATACAGGTGGTGCATACTGTAGCCCATGTCCACGGCGATGATTTCCCAAGACTGGAAGCAAAGATAGCGTTTTTCAAGCAGGGTCTGAAGCTCAGGACTTGGCACCGCTTTGATGGTGGAGGAAATCTCTTTTTTCAGATCCACCAGTTCATCAATGTCACGGTTGATTTCTGCCTGCAGGTCCACAATCTTTGCAACGGCATCGGCCATCTTGGAAGTGGCCTTGTTGGGATTGCGAGGCATACCCGTTAGCACCGAACTGGCGCTGGTAGCAAGGTCATTCAGTGCCTCGACCTGCTGAATTTTGGAATTGATACGCAAATCCAGAAACTTGGCTTGCATTAAATATTCTTTTGCGGTCATACTGTACCTCCGAAAATTTTATTCCTCGGATTGTCGTAGATTGTCATAGATTGGCCTTTACTGCATCTATCAGTGCGTTCTGGGTCAGCTCCTTGCGGGAGAGGGCCTTTAAGATGCGCTCGTCGATAGTGCCTTTTGTGATGATGTGCTGTATCACCACGGTTCTGTCGGTCTGGCCCTGTCGCCACAAGCGGGCGTTGGTCTGCTGGTACAATTCCAAGGACCATGTCAGGCCGAACCAGATGAGAGTGGAACCACCGGATTGAAGGTTCAAACCGTGACCGGCAGAAGCAGGATGAATGACTGCCACCGGAATTTTGCTGTTGTTCCAGTCCTCAATGTCCTTACTGGATTTCAGTTCCCTCACAGCGAAGCGCTTTTTGATACGTTGCAGGTCGTGCTTGAACCAGTACGCCACCAGCACCGGCTTCTCATTTGCCGCCTCAATCAAATCCTCCAAAGCATCCAGCTTTCGATCATGGAACTCCACAATATCGCCGGTGTCGGTGTAAATGGCACCGTTGGCCAGCTGCACCAGTTTTCCGGTCAGTGAAGCGGCATTGGCAGCAGTGATTTCCTCATCAGAGAGGTGCAGGACAAATTCTGCTTTCAGCTGTTCGTAGCGCTCACGTTCCTCCTCGGAAAGCTGCACTTCATATTGGGAAGACATCAGTTCCGGCATCTGCAGATAATCGGTGCTTTTCATGGAAATCGTAATATCCGAAATCTGCCTGTAGATGGCTTCCTCTGCATAGGGCAGCGGCTTGTAGGAATAGATGATTTGGCCATTGTGCTTGTCTGGCATAAAGTAGTTGTTACGATACTGTGTAATGAACCTGCCAAGGCGCTGGCCCATATCCAGCAGTCGGAACTCTGCCCATAAATCCATCAGGCCATTGGAGTTTGGTGTTCCGGTCAGGCCGATGATGCGTTTGATCTTCGGGCGCACCTTGGATAATGCCTTGAAGCGTTTTGATTGGTGATTTTTGAAGGAGGACAGCTCATCGATAACCACCGTATCGTAGATGAACGGCAGGCCGCTGTCCTCAATCAGCCACTGCACATTTTCACGATTGATAATGGTAATGTCAGCTCCAGCCATCAGTGCAGCTTTTCGTTCTGCCGGTGTTCCTACAGCAACAGCGAAAGTCAGATGCTTTAGGTGGGACCACTTCTTTAGCTCCGCAGGCCAAGTATCACGGGCCACTCGCAGCGGAGCGATCACCAGAATGCGATGGGCCAGAAAGCTGTCAAACAGCAGGTCGGCGATGGCAGTCAGGGAGATGACTGTTTTGCCAAGACCCATATCGAGGAGAACTGCGGATACAGGATGGGTTTCAATATAATCAATGGCGTAGGTCTGATAGTCGTGTGGTTCGAAGTTCATCCAGCATCCCTCCAATCTGTTCTGGCTTATCTATCACATAGACCTTGAATCCCATGGAGCGCAGCAGCCGGTGTCGTGATTCTTGCAGCGGGCGTGGGCGCTTGCCGGGAGCCTTCAGTTCCACGAAGGCGATAAGGCCATCAGGTAGTAATACAAGGCGGTCGGGCATTCCGGCGAAACTCGGAGACACGAACTTCACGGCGATGCCACCAGCCTTTTTAACCATCACGGTTAATTTCTGTTCTATGGTTTTTTCTAACATCGCTTACCTCCGTCAGCGTTAATTTTGGAAGAGTGGGTAACCTCCCTGAATGTCAATTACATAACTTCTTCTTATTCAGATTTTTTTAGTCCTTAGAGAATTTTTGTATATGACCTTAATGGAGGTTACCCACATGGTTTTGTCAGTTCAGGAAATCTTCATCAGCGCTATCATCAGCTCTCAAGCGCAGGCCCTTAAAGTAGCGCTTGTTATGGACCTTGATACGCTCGAAGCCTGCCTTCTCCAGCGCAAAGTAGAAGTCAGCCGTGCTGCGGATATACTCATTGCAGTCCATAGAGTAGTTGCGGTATGCCTGATACAGCGCCGAGGAGCTTTCTTTATAGGAATCATCCACCTCGCACTTGTCCGCAAGGAAATGGCCAAACCAGTCATTCTGAGTGCGATATTCATCGATGGCCTTTTGGACGCAGGCGGGAACTGGAATCTGGTAATCCAGCTCGATGACCTTCTTGGCACCTTCGATGACCCACGCCAGAATGCTTTCACCGGCATTATCAAACAGGTACTCGCCGTAATTCTTGATGTCGCTTTTGCCGGTGATTTTCGCATT
>JAAYTS010000170.1 GCA_012517995.1 Clostridium sp. | reverse complement strand
CTTACCATAAGCCTGACGGGAAATACCTATTTTCTCCGCAATTTCTTCCTGAGAATAACCGTGTATATTGCGAAGCATAATCAAATTATCTTTCAGCATGGCATAGAACTCCTTTATAAATCAATTTTTTCAAAACGTTCACAGGCATTCCTGTACGAAAGCAATGTCATCAGAACATAGCACAGCATACCTATGCCCAATAACCCCAGCTGTAGTATTATATGTTCAAAACCAAATGCGTTCAACATCAAAAGTCCAGGAAAATGATGCAGTGCCTCTCCAATTCCGATGGTAAGGAAGGCAGCTATAATGTATATCATGAAGGGCTTCCCAAATTTATACGCGGTCTTAAAAAAGCCTCCGATGAATATAAAATTAAACAGGCCAAATATCACAAGGGCCATACCGAGAGCAAATGGGTTTGCATTCATCAAAGCATTATTTCTGTACACCGATGATTCGGAAAATATTATCATTCTCAGTATGGTTACAACAGCCATCAAGGCGAAACTGCATAATTCGATAAAACAGGAAAACAGAAATTTGCCCTTTACCACATCTCTTTTTGCAATAGGAAGTAAAACTGAAAAAACAATATCATTTGCTTCCCGTGAATTTTGAAAACTATAGAATATGCCAAGGGTAACAAAAAACACCCCACAGAGTATCGGATAACCGGGAAGAAAAAACATAAGGCCAAAGGCAATAAACAAATAGGAAAGCACAGATGCACTGAGTCTCATTTCTTTTCTTAATAAATTAATCATTTTAGCTCACCTCTTTCTAGTCTTAAAAAAGTCTGTTCAAGATTTTCACCTGTCATTGAAAATTGTGTCACAAAATCCGGTTTTGGCATTGCGGCAATGATATTCCCTCCTGATATATACACAATATCATCCGCACATTTTTCTATATCGGAAATAATGTGCGTAGAGAAGAAGATTGCAATACCGTTTTTCTTCAACTCGCCAAACAGTTCTAAAAGCTCATCTCTAGAAAACGGATCAAGTCCACTGGTGGGCTCATCCAAAATCAATATTTGGGCTTTATGGGAAAGTGCCAGTAACAGGTTGCATTTCACCTTCATACCTTCCGACAACTCCAGCGGGGTCTTATTTTCATCCAGTTGGAACATTCTCAGATATTTGTGGTATGCTGTCTCATCCCAGGTATCATAAAAGTATTTTGTGACTTCAACAATATCACTGATTTTCTTTCTCGGATACCAGTTTACTATGCCGGTGGAATATCCTATTTGCTTCTTGATTTCCGCTTCATGTTCATTCATAGGCTTATTAAAAAAGATAATGTCGCCGCTGTCCGGATGGACAAGGTTTAACATAGATTTTATTGTCGTAGTTTTCCCTGCACCGTTTCTGCCGATAAAACCTGTAATCTTTCCTGCTTCCAGAGAAAAGGACACATTATTTAACCGAAAGGCGGGATATTCTTTGACGAGATTTCGAACCGTTACAATACTCATAAACCATCCTCCATAAATTCGATTTATATGTATATTGTAACCCCTGGTTGCATAAATATCCACCAACCACAGATAACAAATTTTTATTCATTATGTTATGTTTGGTTGCTGTTAAAATTTCCTAATATTCATCCACCATTTAATATAGTGTATGTTGCACCCCATTGATTTAATATTTTATATGTTTAAACACGATAAGAACCTTCTGCATGAAGTTAGAGTAGATGCGCCAAACGCAAATTATGCAGCTATGCTGCAAGAACAACTTGGTGGTCCTCAGGGCGAATTGAAAGCAGCACTGCAGTATCTTTCTCAGAGTTTTCGCATAAAAGACCCCGAAATTAAGGATTTATTCCTTGACATTGCTTCTGAGGAATTAAGCCATATGGAAATGATTGCTACCACCATAAATATGCTTAACGGTCATGTACCCGATGCAAAGAATGCAACAATTGGTAATATAGAAGCACATGTATTAACAGGACTTACCCCTATGTTAAGCAATGCATCAGGCTATTTATGGACTGCTGCCTATGTAAATGCGACAGGTGACCTTGCAGCCGACATATTGTCCAATATCGCAGCAGAGCAGAGAGCAAAAGTTGTTTACGAATATCTGTATAGGCAAATCAACGATAAAGGCGTAAGGGAAACAATCGACTTTTTACTAAACCGTGAAGAAGCTCATAATACTATGTTTAGAGAAGCGTTTAACAAAATTCAGGATACCGGTTCATTAAAAGATTGGGGAATTACAAAAGACTCTAAGCTATATTTCAATCTTTCTACACCAGGCGACCAGTTCTTTAATACTGACAACCCACAGCCACCAAGCTTTAATAATCCAAATCAAAGTAATAACTAAATGTAAGACTTTACAGATAAATTAATAAGGCTCGCGACACAAACGAGTCTTTTTCTATGTTTTCTTTTGTTCTCTGCCTTCGTCAGTTCTATGAGTCTAAAGTTTTTCGCTTGTTTTTTCTTCAATCAACAGATATTGCATTTAATAAATCAATAACACTATTTAAGGGATGTAATTGTATCCAAGTATTCTGCTGTACTAATAACATTTGCAAAGCTGCGGCTCAGTGAAGCCATAAAAGTAGTGTGTTTGATAATAACTTTTTCTCCTTCAATTGCTTTATATATTTCTGTGCCGACTGTTCCAAACTTAAAAAATGCAGAGTTTTCTTTGTAAGCGTAAAAGAATTAGAATCGAAAAACAAAGAATTAAAATCGAAAGATATAGAAATTAATGCATTAAAAATCGAAATAGAAAATTTAAAAAGTATAATTTTAAATAGAAATAAAAAGATTTTTGGAAAATCAATCGAAAAATTTTCTGGTGAGCAATTATCTCTCTTTAATGAAGCCGTCACAAACTTGAAGAAAATGAAAGGCAGTGTGATTGCTGCTCTACCCCTATGGATTTTATAGGAACTACTTCTAAAGAAATATTAAAATATATTCCAGCCAAACTATATGTAGAAGAACATATAAACTATAGTTATGCAT
>JAAYTS010000169.1 GCA_012517995.1 Clostridium sp. | reverse complement strand
TATATGTAAAATTATATATGTAAAATTTTTTACATATCATGTATCGAAAGATTTTGTAATTTTATTTAGTTTTTTTACTTTTTTAAAAAAAATGATAAAATAATTTTTACCATATAATAATTGAATAAAATTCACTTCTATAGTATTATAATATATAAGACATTTATATATACAATTCAAAATAACAGCCCAACGTAAGAAACGATAAAAATGAATTAAATTTCTCTAAAAGCCAGTCTTAATAAACTTTTTAGGGGAATAGTATAAATTATCAAGTTTAATACGAAAGGGGTTTTAGTTATGATTGTCAGAAATTATGCTGGTGGAGTAGTATTTTCAGGGGACAGGGTTCTTCTTTCTAAGAATGAGAAAGACAAATGGATGTTGCCAAAAAGTAAGATTAGCAACGGGGAACTATCCAATGAAGTTGTTAAGAGGAAGATGAAAGAGTCTGGTGTTTTAGCTGAGTTTGTTTCAACGGCAGGTTATACAAATTATGAGTATTTTTCAAATCCACATCAAAAACCTTTCTGCAACAAAATCACATGGTACATAATGAAAGCTCAAAAAGAAAATGAAAATTTTTTTAAAATAGATGAAGCAATGAAACTTATTGAAGAAAGTCAAGAAAAGTCTTTAATAAATCTTTCTTTTAAAAAGTACACAGGAGAAGAAACTATGTTTAACAGTCTGTAATAACAAATAGGGGGGACTGTTTTTTTAAAATGCAGTAATTTAATAAATAAAGTAAAAGAGAGACATTTTGCAGGTCTCTCTTTTGATTAGGATTTAAAAGGAATTATTAAAATTTAAAAAGGAATTTACCAAGTACATGGTCTAATGGAACAGTTCCAATTGCCCGGCTGTCTTTACTATGATTTCTATTGTCACCCATTACAAAAACATGACCCTCAGGTACTGTTATAGTCCAATTTCCACTTTGGTACATAGGTTCATTAATATAGGGTTCGTCTAATAATTCGTCATTTCTAAAAATTTTCCCATCTTTGAATTCTAGGATGTCTCCTTCTTTTCCGATAACTCTTTTAATCCAAAGTATCTCTTCTTGTTCTCCTGTAAAATAGTATGAAATAGCATTATATTTAATGCTGTCCATAATATCATCTTTTATTGAACGTTCCCTGTGTACACGGCTATCAATAACAACAATATCACCGTAATCAGGTTCACGACGCAGAGTATGCATAAGTTTATTTATTATTACCCTATCATTTTGAGTCAATGTGGATTCCATTGATATTCCTTGAACCTGTGTAGGTTGAAGAATAAAAATGTTTATAGCAAGTCCACATACAACGGCAATAACTATGTGTAATGTCCAACTTAGTACTTCTTTTAAAATTTTTTTCATAGGCTGTTACCCCCTAGAAGAAATTTATTTGTCTTTACAATATTATAACATATATGTTGTGAATAAGTTATGAATAAATTTAAAATTAATTTAAGGATAAAAATGATTTTTAAATTGCTAATATGGTAAAATATATACCGTGGAGGGATGAAATGCGTATAGGAAATGTTGAATTAAAAAACAATGTATTTTTAGCCCCAATGGCTGGAATAACAGATATGCCATTTAGAGTTTTATGTAAAGAACAAGGTTGTGGTCTTACGTATACTGAAATGGTTAGTGCAAAGGGGCTTTATTATAAAGATGAAAAGACAAAAAAACTCACCTTTATTGATAAAAAGGAAGAACCCAGTGCTATTCAAATATTTGGTTCAGAGCCCTATGTTATGGCAAAAGCTGTGGAACTTTTAAATGAGAGCAATGCATGTATAATTGATATAAATATGGGATGTCCTACTCCTAAAATAACTAAAAATGGTGAGGGAAGTGCATTGATGCTCCAGCCTTCACTGGTAGGAGAGATTGTAAGAGAAGTTTCAAAAGCCTCTAAAAAGCCTGTAACTGTCAAGATACGTAAAGGATGGGACGATACAAAAGTAAATGCTGTTGAAATTGCAAAAATTGCTGAAGAAAATGGAGCTAAGGCAATTACAATTCATGGAAGAACCAGGGAGCAGTTTTACAGGGGAGAGGCAGATTGGGAAATAATACGGGAAGTAAAAAAATCGGTGAGTATCCCGGTGATTGGGAATGGAGATGTATTCACATCAGAAGATGCAAAAAAGATGTTTAATAAAACAAATTGTGATGCTATAATGATTGGAAGAGGGGCACAGGGAAATCCATGGATTTTTAAAAATATTTTAAACAATTTAGACAGGGAAATAAATTCAGAAGAAAGAATATCTATGATAATGAGACATTTTAATATGATGATTGAATATAAAGGAGAACATAAAGCTGTTAAAGAAATGCGAAAGCATATTGCCTGGTACATAAAAGGTATGCATAAGTCGGCTGATTTAAAGGACAAAATATTTAAATCAAATTCAAAAGATGAGATAATT
The DNA here is from genome assembly GCA_012517995.1 of Clostridium sp. Classification (GTDB taxonomy): domain Bacteria; phylum Bacillota; class Clostridia; order Acetivibrionales; family Acetivibrionaceae; genus Herbivorax. The sequence continues at coordinate 3,463 of JAAYTS010000169.1, read as the reverse complement.
AATTTATTGTATGAATATTTGCAAAATATCAGTACTATAAATATAAAGAAACTAAAATCAACCTTGTAAGGTAAAAAAAAGAAAAACAAAAAAATTATATTAATTTTATGTATAACTTCAATCAAAATTATTGATTTTAAAATACATGGGTGATAAGATATAATATATAGGAACGAAATCATATAAAAATATAAAAATTTATAATACTTAAGGAGTAATACAATGGTTACTATACCTTTCTTTAAGAATAACCTTTTAAGTATTGACATAGGCTTTAGGAACATAAAAATTGTTGAGGTGGAAGTTAGTAGAGGTAAAGAGATTTTTATAAAAAATTTTGGTATAGCTTCTACACCGAAGGGGTCTATTAAAAATGGTGCTATTCAGGACGTTCGAGCTGTTACTGAAGAAATAAGGAAGGTAATAAAAGACATAGGTGTGAAGACTAAAAACGCCAAAATTGTCATGTCAGGTACTAACATAATATCTCGTGTTTTTATGGTTGAGAATATTCCGGGAGAGAACTTAGACAACACTGTAAGAATGACCATTTCTCAAAGTATGCCTATAGATCTAGATGCCCATAAGATTGATTATAAAGTCTTAAAAGAGATAAAAGATGATGGAGTTCCGAAAGTTAAAGTTTTTGTTACCGCTGTTTTAAAAAGTATTATAAAGAGTTACATAGATATATTAGTAGAGTTAGGATTAAAACCTATATCGGTAGATATCCCTGCTAATAGTGCTGCAAAGTTTTTTAACAGGGATATAGTTGCCGCTGAAAGTGATACATGGTTTAAGAAAAATAAATATGGAAAGCTTGATCAAAGTACATTTGCTGTTTTAGATTTTGGTTCTGAAACAACAATAGTTAACATATTAAAGGATAAAGTTTTAGAATTTAATAAAGTTATTTTAAAAGGAAGCAGTAATTTAGATGAAGCCATTGCGTTAAGTAGTGGTAAGAAATTAGCAGAAGCAGAAAGGCTTAAAAAGATTCAAGGACTAGCCCCATTGGATTTAAGTTCTGACGAAGAACAGGAAATGATTCACAACAGCATAAAAGGTGTTATAAACGAAATAATAAGGCAGATATTTCAATGTTTTGAATTTTATGAAAAAAGATGTTTTGGTGATAAAGTGGGGAAAGTATATATAATAGGTGGTGGTTCCCAGCTTAAAGGACTGGGTGCTTATTTAGAAAGTGTTCTACAAGTTCCAGTGTACCATGTAGGTTTACTTAGCATAGATGGAATAAAAATAAATGAAGGCTTAGATGGTGACAGACTTAATTATCTTATAAATTCTGTTGGAATAACGCTATCTTAAAAATTATATTTTTAAAATAATATATATTTTATATTTAAAACGGCAAAGAATTGCCGTTTTTTTAATGCAAATTTTTGATACAACATATAAAAAGAAGGGAAAGATTAATATAGAAAATGAAGATGAGGAGAATGGTAAATGGACAAAGCTTTAAATGAGAATAAAGAGAATCTTAAAGGAAAGACTGCTAGTCAGTCTGAAATAGAGATGACACAATTAGTACTTCCTAATGATACAAACATTTTAGGAAATTTATTAGGTGGCCAGCTAATGCATTGGATTGATATTGCAGGTGCTTTGGCTGCATCAAGACATTCTAATAAAGTAGTTGCTACTGTTGCTTTAGACAGCCTTGATTTTAGGCATCCTGTACGCTTAGGAGAAATGGTAATATTAAAGGCAAGGCTTACTTGGGTAGGTAGAACTTCTATGGAGGTAAGTGTAGAAGTCTATGCTGAAAATATGAAGACAGGGAATGCTATACTTACAAATAAAGCTTTTATATCTTTTGTAGCTTTAGATGATGACGGAAAGCCAACGGAAGTACCGCCGTTGATTTTAGAGACAGAAGAAGAAAAAAGAATCAATAAAGAAGCAGAAAAAAGACGTGAATACCGTCTGAAAAGAAGAAATAAGGAATAATTCGCAAAAAACTTCATTACAATTACATTTATATCAAGAACATTACATGCACACCAAAAGTCTGCCATAAGAAGTTTATAAGTGGTAGACTTTTTTGGTATAAATATAGGCTGTAGCCTTTAATTTACAAGCAATACGCTGTAACTAGAGGCTTACTAATTGTCGATATATTTATTAAGAGGTGTATTTTTTATGTATAAAGGAAAGATAGTAAAAATAGTAGGCGATGAAGCTATCGTAATGGTAAAAGACTATGAGCTTATTCGTATTAAAAGACGGGATGGTATGACTGTTGGGGAAGAAGTTGAGTTTTCCACAGAAGATATTATCTTTAATTTTGCGCGCATTTCAGACTTTCAAGGCAAAGATGCATCAGAAGATGATAATGTTAAAGGATTTACCCGTATATCAGGTATGCAAAACAAAGATGCATCAGAAGATGATAATGTTAAAGGATTTACCCGTGTATCAGGTATGCAAAACAAAGATGCATCAGAGGATGATAATGTTAAAGGATTTACCCGTATATCAGGCTCACAAAAGAAAGAAACAGCAAAAAGTGATAAGATTAAAAGTTTTACACGTATAAGCAATAGGAAAAATATAATAAAGAATTTTTCAAGAATAGCTGGAATTGCAGCAGGTTTTATAATGATATTTATATTTGTAGAGTTTTTCTACACAGGAGAAGGAGAACAAAAAGGGCTAGGAGACTTTGCATATGTAGATGTGGACATTAACCCAAGTATTACATTTGTTTTAGATGAAAGTGGAGTAGTAAATGAAGTAACATTATTAAATGGTAGTGATGATTTTGCAATCAAAGAGATGGATTTAGATGGCAGATATTTTGTTGATGCCTTTGAAATGGTAGTGCAGAAGTTAAAAGATGAAGGGGATTTTGAAGAAAAAATGGATATACTTATGTCTGCAGCACTTAATGTAGAGAACAGCATTGTCAATGAAGAAAAGCTTAGCAAGCAGTTGATGAGTGTAAAAGATCCTTTGGATAAATTTGGAGGAACTATCAGGGCAAAAGTAATTATTGTAGATAAAAGTATAAGAGAAAAAGCATTAGAACACAATGTATCAATGGGAAGATATGTGGTTTATTTAGAAGCCAATAAGCATTTTAACATGTCCTTGGATTTAATTGCTGAAAAAACTGTAAATGAATTATTTGAAATTATTGATAGCGAGGGAATTGAGTTGGATGGGCGAATTGTTATTGATGAGGAATTGGTAGATTCAACCCCTACATTAGGGGAAATTGCTCAACCAATTGAAACAATGAAACCCATTTTGTCCCCAACTCCGTCATCATTAGTGGAAGTAATGACGCCTGAACTAATAGTGACATCAGTACCGAAGTCAACGCCAGAACCGACGCCAGAACCAACACCGGGGCCAACGCCGGAACCAACACCGGAACCGACACCAGAACCAACACCGGAACCAACGCCGGAACCAACGCCAGAACCGACACCAGAAC
>JAAYTS010000168.1 GCA_012517995.1 Clostridium sp. | reverse complement strand
ATACCACCAAAATTGCACCCGAGGATAGGGTAATGTTTTATACAGACGGTCTTATAGAAGCAAGGAACGCCTCTAAAGAGTTTTATGGAAGTGAGAGGTTAAAAAAGGTGTTAAAGAACAATTCAAACAAACCTGTAAAGTATATGGCGGATGCCGTATGCGACAGTGTTTTTGAATTTATGGGCAGACAAAGTACCCAGGATGATATTACATTTTTTATAATGGAAGCAAAAAAAGAACATTAAAATTTTTGATTAATATAGCTATCTACAAGAGAGCGTCTTTCTTCAAAAATAAATACATTTTCATCAATAAGCATATTTAATAATACATCGTTTTTAGAATGAAGTATTAAATTGTCATAGTCTTTTAAAACAATCTCAAATAACTTTTTTTTAAGATTAGGTGATTTTACTTTAACAAAATAAGCTACAACCCCACGAAAATCAATGAGTTTTAAAAATCTTATTGTCACATTATCCTTTTTTGAATAAAAGTAGTTGGATAATTCTAAAAAATCACCTCTAGCCTCATGCCTTTTGTTTAAGTCATGGGCCTTTTTTTGGTAGTATTTTGCCAGAACATTATAGTACTGATAGTTGTAAATAGCTTTTTTAACATTATCTATTTTTCTAAAGGGTTTTATATCTAATGCTGTTATACAATTATAATTTGCTTCAATGAATTCTTCCTTTGATAAATCGCCTTTTGAATATTGTTGTATCAGACTGCTTCTGTTTAATAAAAACTGTTCAAATTTGTTAGGTACAATTTTTTTAGAGAACATAGCTATCCAACCAATCTATATTTTATATTTTAATCTATATATTATACTTTATAAATATAATATAGATTATATGAAAAGAGGTGTCAAGATACTGGAAGATAGTGCAATTACCTTTGGCAATAATTTTATTGCAATAAGGAAGCATTAAAAAAGTCTCTTATTGGAAAGGTTAAAAGTAATTTATAATTGTTTCTATAGCAGAACAATCCATAACTTTTACTGCATATTCATTTAAATAGCCTTCATAAAAGTTTACATTTTTAATTTTCCGTCCGTATTCATTTAAAATCAAATCAAATGCACTTAAATTTTCTATACACCATGAGTTTTTAGTTAATAAAAGATAATAGGTGTTTTCAAGCTTATATAGTACGCTTTCACCAAAATATATATTAGATAGCCTTTTAGCTAAACTGCATAAGTTTTCAAAATCGTCAAAAGCATATATAACTATGGTAGAGCATACTTTTTTAGTTTTCTTTTTAACCCTAAGATCTGCTCTTCTAAATCTGTTTTTAATGTATTTATGGATAGATTCAAATTCATTATCTTCATCCATTTTAGTTATTAAAATGACAAAGCCTTCATCAGCGTCAGCAACAGCTTCAATACACAATTGAGCATCTGAAGCAGTAAAGCCTAATTGTATTTCAGCTTGTTCCATCATGTCCCAAAATAATTCCTGTGTTTCAGGAGAGTTATAATTTAAAGAATTTAAATCAATATTCCTCTCTTCTAAATCATTAAATGAAATTGTAACTTTAATTTTATTTTCATTTATTTTCTCTATTTTCATTAGACACCTCCATTATTTCTAAACATAATAGAATCCTCTAAATATATTATACTTGTTATTACTAAAAAAGAGAAGGCTAAAAAGCATATTGATTAGTTTTCCATAAAAACAAAATATAGGTTGTGTTATATCCTCAAAATTATTCAAATAATAATACAAAAGCAAGGATAGGAGGATATTTAATGTCTATAGATAATATATCGGCTAATTTAGAAAATAAAAAAGTAAAATCTGAAGTGGTATATAATAAAGAAAAAGATTTTTACAAGGGTGCAGGCGGCGAATTAAGAATGAGGGCAGAAGGCTTATTTAAAAAAGCAAAAGAAAAGGGAATATCAATTGAGGATGTATCTATTAACCTGGTAAAGGAAAACAAAGTGAATTTCCCTGGGATTGGTAAACTTGAGCTTCCTGTTTATTTAGTTAAAGTCAGGGGAAAGGACATGACTAATGGTCAGGTTATTGTGGACGGAAAGCAAATTGATTATTACAACAGGTATCAAAAATATATTGCAGAAAAAATTGAAGAAAAAAACGCCTCCATAATAGAGGAAGAAGGTATTAATGAAAAAGGTCAGGATTTTAAAAATAATTTGGATTATTTATTAACTGATTGGGAAAAATTCAAAATAGGGAAGGACCTTATTGAAGATAAAGAATTTGGTTTAGAAAAAACAATAACGGGGGCTTGCGACAGAATAATAAGAAAATTAATGGGTGAAAATGACTGGCTGTATCCTGAGGAAGCAAGGCTTTTAGATGAAGAATTTTATTATGTTCAAGATAAAATTAGTAAAAATACTAAAAAGCCAGTTAAAACTCCTGATAAAAAAGCCACAATAAGACAAATAAACTATCTTAAACGAAAATTAAAAAATGCAGGTTTAAATGCCGATGATGAAATTGTTTTTAAAATGGTTTTAAAAGAGGCGGGTTTTGAAAGCTTAGAAGAAATAAGTATAATTGATATGAGCAAAATAATAGAAGGATTAAATAATATAATTTTAAAGGTAAAAGAGGTAGTTAATAGAGAATATAAAAACATAAATTAATAAAGATAAATATCTGTAATAAAAAAATAACAACATTTAAATTCAAATTTTGTTGAAATAGGACAGTTTGTGTGATTATAATAGTATATGTGTCGGTTTATAATATGTATTTAAAAAATATGTTATAAAAAATAACTCAGTTTATATTTCCTTATATTTATTAGGGGTTAAATAAAAAATATATATAAATATATTATATTTTTAGCAATTAATATGAGGTGATTATGATAAAAATAGTGTTAGCGTCTTCATCACCTAGAAGGTCTCAGCTTTTGACTCAAATTGGTTTAAATTTTGAGGTTATAGAGCCTGATATTGATGAAACTGACGGCATAAATTTAGAAGCATCCCAGCTGGTAAAGTTTTTAGCATATGAAAAAGCACATTTTGTAGCAAAAAATATATCCAAAAACTTCCAAAGGGATGAAAAATGCCTTGTTATTGGAGCAGATACTATAGTTAAAAAAGAAAGAATTTTAGGAAAACCGCAAAATAGCCAGGAAGCTTTCGAAATGCTAAAGCATATTCAGGGATCCTGGCATAAGGTTTTAACTGGAATTGCTGTCATTGACGCTGCTACTATGAAGGGAATAAGTGATTTTGAGATAACAGATGTAAAAATGAAGGAACTTACTGATAGTACTATAAAGGCATATATTGATACAAAAGAACCCCTTGATAAAGCTGGTGCATATGGAATTCAAGGTCTGGGTTCAATATTTGTAGAGAAAATTAATGGTTGTTATTTTAATGTTGTGGGATTGCCTTTAGCAAAGCTAGATACTTTATTAAGAAAATTTGGAGTTTCTATAGTATAATTGTTAATAGCATGGAAGGAGAATAAAAATATGGGTATATTTTCAAGAGATGTTGGAATAGATTTAGGTACCGCAAATACATTGGTGCAGGTAAAAGGTAAAGGAATTGTTGTAAGAGAGCCTTCAGTGGTTGCTATAAATAAAAGAACCAGAGAAGTACTTGCAGTTGGTGATACAGCCAAAAAAATGATAGGCAGGACTCCAGGGGATATAGTTGCAATAAGACCTATGAAAGATGGTGTTATAGCAGATTTTGAAGTAACCCAGAGTATGCTTAAATATTTTATAGGAAAAGCAATGTCCAGAGGGATGTTTGGAAAACCTCGGGTGGTTATATGTGTTCCATCAGGCGTTACAGAAGTTGAAAAGAGAGCAGTGGAAGAGGCATCTACTAATGCAGGGGCAAAAGAGGCATTTTTAATTGAAGAGCCAATGGCTGCGGCAATTGGAGCCGACCTTCCTGTTGAAGAACCATCTGGAAGCATGGTGGTGGATATTGGAGGAGGAACCAGTGAAGTAGCTGTAATTTCCCTTGGAGGTATTGTTACCAGCAAATCTTTAAGAGTTGCTGGTGATGAATTTGATGAATCTATTGTGAGTTACGTAAAAAAAGAATATAATTTAATGATAGGTGAAAGGACAGCAGAAGAAATAAAGGTAAAAATAGGAGCAGCTTATTTAAGACCTAAAGAAGAAGCTATGGAAATAAGAGGAAGGGACTTGATTACAGGGCTTCCTAAAAACATAATGATTACATCTACAGAAATTGCAGAAGCTTTAAAAGAACCTATAAATTCAATAGTTGATGCAATAAAATACACTCTTGAAAAAACACCACCTGAGTTGGCTGCTGATATTATGGACAAAGGTATTGTACTTACAGGAGGAGGGGCGCTTCTAAGCGGGTTAGACAGATTAATCAGAGGCGAAACAGGTATGCCTGTTTCAGTTGCAAAAAATCCTTTAGACTGCGTTGTTCTTGGTACGGGAAGAGTAGTAGATGAAATAGAAACATTGCGGAAATTGCTTATTCCTCCAAAGAAAATTAGATAGGGGGGAAACCTCTTGAAAAAATTATTTAAAAAAAAATTATTTTTACTATTGCTTATAACAATTGTTATTTTAATTGTTATAGGTATATCTTCGCGAAAAAATAGCAAGTTAAATTATCTGGCAAGTGCATTTAATTTTGTTATGTCTCCATTGCAGCAATTTACCAGTTATACTGCTGACAAAATTGATGAGTTTACGGGTTACTTTGGAGATGTAAGTGCTCTAAGAGAAGAAAATGAAGAGTTAAAAGAGCGTGTTGAACTGCTAGAGGATGAAATTAGGAAACTTGAATCTTTTCGTGAACAAAATGAAGAACTGAAAGAGGCATTGAATATTAAAGAACAGTTTAGCGATTTTGAATTTTGTGGAGCAAATATAATAGCAAGGGATGCAGGTAATTGGTTTAATGTTTTTACCATTAATGCAGGTAGTAAAGATGGTGTATCAGAGAGTGATGTTGTGATAACTCAAAATGCTTTGGTAGGCAGGGTAATGTCAACGGATATAATGTCATCAAAAGTTATTTCTATTATTGATGTTGACAGTACAGTGAGTGCCCGTATAGTCAGGACAAGGGATTTGGTTATAGTAAAAGGGGATTTAAAGCTTAAAGATGATGGTCTTTGTAGAATTGAATACATTGAACCACATATTGATATATCTGTAGGAGATACAATTGAAACTTCCGGATTAGGAGGAATTTATCCTAAAGGAATAGTAATAGGAGAGGTAAAAGAAGTAAGGCAGATAAATAATGAATTAAACAGATATGCAATAATTGAACCAGCTGTTGATTTTAAAAGACTTGAAGAGGTATATGTATTAAAGAGAAAGTACTAATTTAAGGGTGTCAAAGGTGGAGAGAGTTGATGAGGGTAAAAATAACAGGATATGCTTTGATGATGGTTATATTTGCGTTATTACAATCAACAGTGTTGGATTATTTAAAGGTATTTAATGTAAAACCAAACTTATTAATGGTACTAATTGTGATTGTAGCCTTTTTAGGGAATAATGTTGAGGGAGCAATAGTTGGATTTTTCAGTGGGCTGATACATGATATGATTTCTGGCAGAGTTATTGGATTTTATGCTTTACTAGGCTTATATCTTGGGTTTTGTGTAGGTTCTTTAAATAAAAGATTGTACAAGGAAAATATTTTTGCAGTTGTTTTTTTTGTACTTGTCTCTACATTGGCTTACGAATATAGCGTATATTTTCTTCATACAATTTTCCGAAACAGCTTGGACTTGTTCTATCCATTAAGGCATGTAATTTTGCCTTTAGCTTTGTATAACGGAATTGTTTCAATATTTATTTATATAATAGTTTATAAAATTAACGAGAAATTTGAAGCTTCTAAAAAATTATCCAGAAAGTACTAATGATAAAAATATCCCGGTGAAACAGACTGAGGGGGTGTGGTTTTGAAAGAGAAAAAAAGTCAGAGATATATAGTTATAGTTGTAGGTTTTTTATTAGCTTTTACAGCAATTATATTTCAATTGGTAAATCTTCAAATAGTCCGCGGAAAAGAGTTTGCACAAAAGTCCAAAAGAAGAATTATTAGCGAGAGAGAGACAATTGCTCCAAGGGGAAATATTGTTGATAGAAATGGACTTCCAATAGCGGTGAATAGAACTGCACATAATGTGAATCTGGCAGCAACAGGCTTGAAAACACCAGAATACAATGAAATGCTTTTAAAGCTTATAAATGTATTTGAAGAATATAATAATGGTGCATATGAAAAAAATCTTGAAAACTATCTTACATTTGACCCTATTGGGTTTGGACCTAGTTTGACAAAGTCAGAAGAGGCCCTTGAAAAGTGGAAAAGTGAAATGGTTATTAAAGAAAAGGATATAGAGAAGCTAAAAACCCCGGAAGATGTTTTTAAATATTTTCGTGAGGAAAAGTTTTCAATTGATGAAAAATATACTGATGAAGAAGCTTACAAAATAATGACAATTAGATATGATATGCTTATAAAATATAGTCCTTCAAATCCTGTATTGATTGCAAAGGACGTCAGTATGGAAACGGTGGCACAGCTTGAGGAAAGACATTTTGAATTTCCAGGGGTAATTATTGACAGTGTTCCTCAAAGAAGATACATTGATGCAGGTTCTGTTGCTCATGTATTAGGGTATATTGGCATTATAAATCAGGAGGAATATGAAAGCCTTAAAGGTGAAGGTTATAAATTAAATGATATGTTAGGAAAGACAGGAATAGAACTTTCAGCGGAAAAAGATTTAAGGGGAATTAATGGTCAAAAAAGAGTTGAAGTTGATACAAAAGGAAGACTTACCAGGGAGCTTAGCAGTAATCCTGCAGTTCCAGGAAATGATATTGTTCTTACAATAGATTCCCGTTTGCAAAAGGTTGCAATGGAATCTTTAGAGAGAAATATAAACAGAATTAATGCTTTAGCGGAGGAGGAACCTGAAAAGTATTCAGGTGACGCAGAAGCAGGTTCGGTGGTTGCTATTGATGTTAGAACTGGTGAAGTGCTTGTTATGGCCAGTTATCCCGCTTATGACCCAAATGTGTTTTTGTCAAACAGTAAAGAAGCACAGCAGGCACGTTTAGAGCTTAATGATCCGGATAATACTGCCAGACCCCTAATTAACAGGGCTATACAGGGACTATATGCTCCAGGATCTGTATATAAACCTATTACTGCAATTGCAGGTATTGAAGCAGGTAAAATTTCAGTAGGTAAAGATAACATCACCTGCAGAGGAAGACATAATATAGGTGGATGGAATTTTGAGTGTCTTAGCTATAGAAACTATAGAGTATCACATGGAAGACAGAATTTAATAAAGGCTATGGGAACTTCCTGTAACATTTACTTCCACGAACTTGGAGTTGATACAGGTATAGATATTATTGATAATTGGGCAAAACATTTTGGATTAGGTGAACGTACTGGAATAGAACTGCAGTGGGAAGCTGCTGGTAAAAGAGCAAATAAGGAAACTAAAAGAGAGCTAAGAAATGATGAGTGGAGACCTGCGGATACTGCACAAGTTGCAATAGGTCAGTTTGATAATCTCTTTACACCACTGCAGATTGCAAACTTTACCAGTACTTTAGCTAATGGTGGCAAGAGATATTCCCCTCACATAATAAAGGAAGTAAGAAAGCATGATGGTTCAATAGTGAGACAGACAAATATAGAATATGAAGAACTGCCTTTATCTGAAGGAACAATGGATTATATAAATGAAAGTTTAAAGGCGGTTATAAATGAGACTTATGGTACGGCATACAGTTATTTTACTGATTTTCCAGAGGGTATAACTGTAGCTGGAAAAACCGGTACTCCCGAAACAGGTACAGGTACGTCAAATGCTTTATTTATTGCATATGCACCAGCAGATGATCCTGAAATTGCAGTTGCAGTGGTTATAGAAAAAGGAGTATGGGGTTCTAATGCAGTTCCAGTTGGAGTTGATGTATTAAGGGAATATTTTGGCACCAACAGCAATATTTTGCCAGAAGATAGTATAACCACAGATAAAATTAGATTTACACGATAAATTAATTTTATGTTATTTTATTATGGAGGAAGTAAAATGGAGGAAGTAAATATGAGGAATAATAGCATAGTTTTCAAGGGTTCACTAGATAGTTTGATTGTAATTATGAAAGAAGAAGTGGATTTTGAAACCATTTTAGAGGAAATGGAGGAAAAAATTTCCTCTAACGAAAGATTTTTTAAAGGCGCTAATCTTAAAGTGAAATATAGGGGGAAAAAACTTTCAGAAGAAGAAGAAAACAAAATATTTGAAATTTTGAAAAACAAGAGTGGTGCAAAAATTAAAAGTTTTGAAAAAGATACCCAGATACCAGTGAAAGTAAAAAAAGAAACTGCTCCAAAGCCACATCCAATAATAAAGATGAGCAATTTTTACTTTAAAGGTATAGAAGAGGGAATTACAAAATTTCATAAGGGCACAGTTCGTTCAGGGCAGTTGTTGCGTTTTGACGGTAACATAGTGGTTATAGGAGATGTAAATCCCGGAGGGGAAGTGATTGCTGCAGGCAATGTAGTGGTGATGGGTTCTTTAAGGGGAATTGTTCATGCAGGCTATAATGGCAACAAGGAGGCAATAGTTGCTGCACTGAATTTGTATCCAACCCAGTTAAGAATAGCTGATGTAATTACTCGTTCACCAGATGATAAACAAGCAGAAAGTCAATTTATACCTGAAATGGCTTATATAAAAGATAATTTTGTATATATTGACAGGTATCTGCCTTCTAAAGGTTAAAACATTTTAAAACACGACAAAAAATTACATGAATTCATTAAAATGTAAAATTTTAAATTTTCGTCTTAAAATGATAAATGTGTAATTGACAAATTGCTAAAAGAAATATATAGTTTAGTTGAGGGTTTATAAAAATTTTCTGAAAAATAAATAAAAGTATTATTCTTTAAATATTTTATGCACAGTATCTTTTGTTTTTAACATTCTTAATTGATTACATGTTGGGAGGTAAACATAAATGGGAGAGGTTATAGTAATAACTTCAGGAAAAGGCGGAGTAGGAAAAACAACTTCCACTGCTAATATTGGAACAGGTTTAGCATTAGAAGGTAAAAAGGTAGTTTTACTTGATACTGATATAGGACTTAGAAATCTAGATGTGGTAATGGGACTTGAAAATAGGATAGTGTATGACATTGTAGACGTTGTTGAAGGTACATGCAGATTAAAACAAGCATTAATAAAAGATAAAAGATATGCAGGTTTATTTCTTTTACCAGCAGCTCAAACCAGGGATAAGTCAGCCATAACTCCCGAACAAATGCTTAATCTGTGTGAAGAATTAAAACAGGAATTTGACTATATATTAGTGGATTGTCCTGCAGGTATTGAACAGGGATTTAAAAATGCAATTGCAGGTGCAAGCAGGGCTATAGTAGTTACAACTCCAGAAGTTTCAGCTGTCAGAGATGCAGATAGGATTATAGGTCTTTTAGAGGCTAATGATGTTAGAAATCCAAAACTTCTCATCAACAGAGTTAGACATGATATGGTAAAACGTGGGGATATGATGTCCATTGACGATATTATAGATATTCTTGCAATAGACCTTATAGGCGTTGTTCCCGATGATGAAAAAATAATTGTGTCTACAAACAAGGGAGAACCAGCAGTAGTCGACAACAAATCCCTTGCAGGGGAAGCGTATAGGGCAATAACAAAAAGAATAATGGGGCAGGATGTTCCACTGCTAAATTTAGAAAATGAAGAAGGTTTTATATTTAAGATAAGGAAGTTATTTGGTTTGAAGGCAAATTGAGAGGAGGAGAATTATGTTTTTTGATTTTTCAAAGATTTTTGGCAAGTCTAAAAATTCCAAAGATTTTGCCAAAGAGAGACTTAAATTGGTGATAATCCATGACAGGGCAAACGTTTCTCCTCAGTTTTTAGAGATGGTAAAAGGAGAAATAATTAAAGTTATTTCAAATTACATGGATGTGGATGAGAATGCTTTAGACATTAAGATGACTAGAACAAGGGCAGAAGAAGGAGATGGAGTTGTTCCAGCTTTGGTGGCTAATATACCCATTAGGAAAGTGAAAAATAGTGGTAAATAGACTGTTTGGAATGATAATATGAATATTGCTTTAATTGCTCATGATAAGAAAAAAGAATTAATGGTGTCTTTTTGTATTGCCTATAAGAATATACTTAAAGAGCATAATCTTTTTGCTACTGGGACTACTGGTGCCGTAATCATTGAATCAGCAGGTCTTAAAATAGAAAAATTCCTTCCTGGATTAATGGGAGAGCAGCAAATAGGAGCAAGGGCTGCTTACAATGAATTGGATCTTGTTATTTTTTTCAGAGACCCTTTGACTGCAAAATCTCACGAACCAGATATAAATTATCTGCTTAAATTATGTGATATGAACAACATTCCCTTTGCCACAAACCTTGGGACAGCCGAGATACTAATAAAAGGTCTGGAAAGAGGGGATTTGGATTGGAGAGAATTGATTTAATAAATAAATTAACTTAAAAAAAACATATAAAAAATAAACGCAAAAACCTCTTTTATTAGGAGGTTTTTTTGTAATATTCCATAAAACAAAAAAATATAATTTACTGTGGTACAAATTTTTACTATATGAGGATGTGCTATACAAGTGGAAGATATTATGATAAGAAACAGATATCCTAGGCAGTCAATGCAATATAGGAGAAGGACAAGAAAAGTTAAAAGGTCAAAGTATGAGAGAAAATCTTTCAATATAATTCAAAAGATTATATTGCAGGTGATTTTGTGCATATTGATAATAGCTTTTGCAGCAATTATCAAGGGGATAAACAGCCCTGTTACAAATTATTTTGAAAATAAAATAATAAATGTACTAACTTATAATATTGATATTAAGGGATTTTTTCAAAAAATGGACACTTTTATTCAAAAAATAGATGATGAAAATCAAAAACAAATTGCAATATCAGATGATAAGGGGGATGACTACAATATAAAGGATGATATTATAAATGATGGCGCTGCAAACTATGATTATAAAAATCTAAGCTTAGAGGAAAGAGATTTGTATGGTGAAGAGTTTTTAGAAGAAAAAATGGTAGATAGTATAAGTTATAATGTTGATGAGAGTGATGGAGATTATAAGGATTTTCATTTAGAGAACAAGGAATATTCATTTATCATTCCTGTAGGAGGAACAATATCCTGCTTTTTTGGGGAAAAAATAGATTCGTCAAAGGATTCTAAAGGGTATCATGAAGGCATTAATATTGAAGCTGAAACAGGGACACCTATAAGGGCAGCTTATAATGGGGAAGTGTTGGAAGTTGGGAAGGATATAGAGAAGGGGATGTTTATAGAAGTAAAACATAAAAAGGATGTAAGAATAATTTACTTCAACTGTTCTGAGTTGTTAGTGGAAAAAGGTCAATATATTAGCAAAGGGGATGTTATAGCGAAAGTAGGCAATTCAGGCAATTTTAAAAATCCATCTCTTTATTTGGTAATGCTTAAAAATGATATACCTGTAAATCCCTTAGATTATATTGGTGTTTTAGCTGAGCAAGATGTGTAAAATAAAAGAATTTATTAAAATAAAGATAAATCCTACATTTGTTGTTTTTGTTCCAATAATAATATATTTGGATTATTACATTGAGTACTTTATTATATTTTTTTCAATGATAGTTCATGAGTTGGCTCATATTTTTGCAGCTAAATTAATGAATGCTAAATTACAGGCAGTTAAAATATCTCCCATAGGAATATATGCCACTATTAAGTACAATAATTTGTCTTTAGCAAAGCGCAGTTTTATAAATATAAGTGGTCCCATTGCGAACCTTCTGTTTTTCACTGTATGTTTTATTTTAAAAGCATATTGTTTAAATGATATGCTTTTTTTTATCTATGCTAACATTTCGTTGGCTGTATTTAATTTGCTACCTATATTCCCTTTGGATGGGGGAAGACTTTTAAAAGATATTTTTGAAGTAAAACTGGGTTTATTTAAAGCTTCAAAATATATAAGGAAAATATCCCTAATATTTTTAGTGCTACTGTCTTTTTTTGGAATGATTCAATATTTTTCTAGTGGATATAATGTCAGTTTATTAGTTTTAGTGATATATTTTTTATTTACTTTAAAAAATAATAAAATGGAGGTAGCATTAATGAATATTAAAAATATTGTATACAGGGGTTCAAGATTTAGAAAGAAAGGTATTTATCCTGTAAGAGAGCTGGCAGTTCTGGAGACAAAGAGCTTAGGGGATGTTATAAAAAGTATGGATTTTGACAGATTCCATATTATATATATATTAAATGAAAGTATGAACCTTGTCAGGGTGGTTACAGAACAAGAAATTTTAGATTATGCAGTTAAATATAATGCAAATGTTTCTTTTAAAGATTTATTTGAAGATTATGCAAAAACTCCACTTTAAAGTGGAGTTTAAAATTATTGTATGTTTATTTTTTTAATAAATTAAGGTTTTCAAGAATTTTTCTTGTGGATTTGGCTCTGTTCATAGTTAAAAGATGAATGCCATCCACTCCGTTGTCTATTAAATCCTGCATTTGGTTACATGCATATTCTATGCCTGCTTTTAGCATGTCATCTGGATTGTCACCGTACTTATCCATAACAATAACCAGCTCAGCAGGAATTGATGCACCACAAAGGGATGCTATTCTTTTTATTTGGTCTGCCCTAAAAACAGGCATAATACCAGGTGTTACAGGACAGGTAATTCCTAATGAAATAGCCCTGTCTAAAAAATCATAAAATATTCTGTTATCAAAAAACAGTTGTGTAACTAGAAAGTCAACTCCAGTATCCACTTTATTTTTTAAATTTATAAGGTCATCTTTAATACGGTGACTGTCTACATGTCCTTCTGCATAAGCAGCAGCAGCTATACATAGATTACTTCTTTTTTTAATATGTTCTATAAGTTGGCTTGCGTATTGGTACACATTTTTACTAAAATCAAAATCAGGTTGGTCTCTGGGTGGGTCTCCCCTCAAGGCTAAAACATTTTCTAGTCCCTGATTTTCTAAAGAATCTATCAAAGAATCTATTTCTTCTTTAGAATGACCCACACATGTAAAATGTGCCATGCTTTCTATATGGTAGTCTTTTTTTATTTTTGATGCAATTTCAATGGTACGGTCTTTGGCACTGCCTCCTGCCCCATAGGTTACGCTTATATAATCAGGATTTAGCTTTTTAAAATCTTCTAATTTGTCATATATGGATTCTATAGGCATATCAAGTTTGGGGGGAAATATTTCAAAGGATATAACAGGTTTTTTGGTTTTAAATAATTCAATAAGTTTCATTTCTAATCTCCTCTTTTTTTATATATAATAGAAATATTTACTATAAAGAATTATATCACAAAGATGCATTCTGTCAAGTACATTTATATACAATTAAAACATATTAATAAACAATTAGAATGCATCTAACTACAATTAAAATCACATTATAATTTGTAGAAAATTTCTTGACTAAAAGGTATTACTATGGTATATTTTATTAAAAATTAATATATATCTTCAGGGATAGGTGAAATTCCTTACCGGTGGTAGGCAGAGAGCTTCTGCAAGCCCACGAGCCTTAAGTGGCAGATCTGGTCAAAGTCCAGAGCCGACAGTTAAACGTCTTTGTACGTGAAAGTCTGGATGGTAGAAGATAATTAACTCTTATGCTGGTATAAATACTCCCTGTAAATTTTTAGGGGAGTTTTTTATTTAAAATTTTCACTAAGTGTATATTGTTTGAAATTTTTGACAAGTTTAAATTGATAGAATGGAGTTTTTTTATGCATAGTCATGAATTTTACATGAAAAGAGCTATAGAGTTGGCAAAGGGAGGATGGGGAAGAACAAATCCAAATCCTCTTGTAGGGGCTGTTATTGTAAAAGACGGCAAAATTATTTCTGAAGGGTTTCATGAAGTGGTAGGAGAAAGTCATGGGGAAGTTTGTGCAATTAAAAATGCCACCTCTTCTGTTGCCGGAAGTACAATGTATGTAAATTTAGAGCCTTGCTCCCATTACGGAAGAACCCCGCCCTGCGTGAAGGCAATTATAGAGGCTGGAATAAAAAAAGTTGTTATAGCAATGATAGACCCTAATCCTAAGGTATCAGGCAGGGGAGTAAATATTTTAAAAGAAGCAGGGGTAGAAGTCGAAGTAGGGGTAATGGAAAAAGAGGCAAGGGCTTTAAATGAAATATTTATAAATTATGTGGTAAATAAAAGGCCTTTTGTAATTATGAAAACTGCCATGACTTTAGACGGGAAAATTGCAACTTTTACAGGAAGTTCTAAGTGGATTACAGGGACTGAAGCAAGGCGATATGTGCATATTATAAGAGACAGGGTGTCGGCTATAATGGTGGGTTCAAATACAGTAATAAAAGACAATCCATTTTTGACTACAAGGCTTGAGGAGAAGGCGGGGAAAGACCCTGTAAGAATCATTGTAGACGGCAGGGGGATTGTGCCAGAGGACAGCAATGTATTTAATTCTCATTCAAAAGCACCTGTTATTCTTGCCACCACTTATTCCATTGATAAAGACAAAGAGGAAAGATTAATAGAAAAAGGTGTAAAGATAATAAAAACAGAAGGGGAACATGTGGATTTAGAATTATTAATGGATGAACTATATAAAATTAATATAGACAGCATATTACTAGAAGGAGGGGGAACCCTTAACAGCTATGCTATTTCTTCAAAAATAGTAGATAAAGTTATGTTTTTTGTAGCGCCAAAGATAGTGGGGGGCAAAAATGCTGTTACTCCTGTTGAAGGATGTGGAATAGATAAAATGGAAGATGCATTGGAAGTAAAAAATCTTTCAATAAAAAGATATGGTAGTGATATACTAATTGAAGGATACCTTGAGAAATAAAAAAAGAAACAGGTGAAGAATATGTTTACTGGTATTGTGGAAGAAATTGGAACACTAAAGGAAATAATTCCGTCAAGTCAATCAATTAAACTGACTGTTCAGTGCCAAAAGGTTATACAGGATGTAAAGGTTGGGGACAGTATAGCTGTAAATGGGATATGCTTAACTGTTACAAAGTTTACATCTAACAGCTTTACTGCTGATGTTATGCCAGAGACCATGAGAAAGACGAATTTGGGAAGTTTAAGAGTGGGAGAAAAAGTAAATCTTGAAAGGGCTTTAAGATTAGGAGACCGTTTAGGTGGGCATATTGTAACAGGACATATTGACGGTACTGGAAAAGTTTTTGACAGGTTAGAAGAGGACAATGCAATTTGGCTTGAGATTACTGCAAGTTCAGATATATTAAAATACATAGTTCAAAAAGGTTCGGTGGCATTAGATGGAACCAGCCTTACAATTGCAGACATAGGGGATAAAAGTTTTAAAGTTTCATTAATACCCCTTACAGCAGAGATGACTAACCTTAAAAATAAAAAATATGGAGATGTAATAAATATTGAATGCGATATAATGGGGAAATATGTTGAAAAATTGTTAAATAAAGATGCGTATAAGAATGACACGACAAAAAAAATGGATTTAAATTTTTTAAAGGAATACGGATTTGCTTAAAAAAGGATGTGGTTTTAGTAATTTAGTGCAGTAGAAGGGAGGATTTAATATGAATTTTAATAAAATAGAAGAGGCCATAGAAGATATAAGACAGGGAAAGATGGTAGTTGTAATTGATGATGAGGATAGGGAAAATGAAGGGGACTTAGTGATGGCGGCAGAAAAGACCACCCCTGAGAGTATTAATTTTATGGCCACTTATGGCAGGGGAATGATTTGTGCACCTTTGACAAAATCCAGGGCAGAGGAGTTAAAACTTGACCTCATGGTTGAGAAAAATAAAGAACATATGAAAACTGCTTTTACCGTTACTGTGGACCACAAGGATACCACCACAGGTATTTCAGCTTTTGAAAGGGCTAAAACAATAAAAGAACTTGCCAACAGGAAAGCAAAATCTGAGGATTTTTTAAGACCTGGACATGTTTTTCCTTTAGTTGCAGTGGAAGGTGGGGTTTTAAAAAGAGCAGGGCATACAGAAGCAGCTGTAGATTTGGCACAGATGGCAGGCCTTTATCCTGCAGGAGTAATATGTGAAATAATGAATGAAGATGGCACAATGGCTAGAACTCCACAATTAATGGAGTATGTTAAAAAGCACAATCTCAAAATTATTACAATTGCTGATATCATAAGCTACAGACGAGACACTGAAAAACTTATTAAAAGGGCAGCAGAGGCAAAAATGCCTACAAAATATGGAGAATATAAAATTGTTGCATATGAAAATGCTATTAATGGGGAACACCATGTGGCATTGGTAAAAGGTGATGTTTCCAACACAGATGAGCCAGTATTAGTTAGAGTTCATTCAGAATGTTTGACGGGAGATGCCTTTCATTCACTAAGATGTGACTGTGGTGAGCAGTTAGAAGCTGCTTTAAAGAAAATAAATGATGAGGGAAGAGGCGTTCTTTTGTACATGCGTCAGGAAGGCAGAGGAATAGGACTTGTTAACAAGGTAAAGGCATATGAACTTCAAGACGAGGGAAAAGATACTGTTGAGGCTAATATATTATTGGGTTTTCCCGCGGATTTGAGAGAGTATGGAATTGGAGCTCAAATACTAAAAGACCTTGGTTTAAAGAAAATAAAACTTCTTACAAATAACCCTAAAAAGCTGGTAGGGCTTAAAGGACATGGTTTAGAATTGGTTGAAAGAGTTCCTATTGAAATAAAAGAAAATAGAGTTAACGAATTTTATTTGAAAACAAAAAAAGAAAAAATGGGACATATGCTGTCAAATTTAAATTTAGAAGAGAATAAGGAGGACAATTAAAATGGTTAAGATGAATCAGGGTAAGTTAATAGCAACAGGTTTAAAATTTGGAGTGGTGGTTGGACGTTTTAATGAATTTATAAGTGGCAAACTTTTAGACGGAGTTATAGATGGTCTTGTAAGACATGGAGCAGAGGAGTCGGATATTGAAGTTTTTTGGGTGCCAGGGGCTTTTGAAATTCCATTGATGGCGCAAAAAATGGCAAAATCCCAAAAATACCATGCAATAATTTGTGTAGGAGCAGTGATAAGAGGAAGTACACCTCATTTTGATTATGTTTCAAATGAAATGTCGAAGGGTATTGCAAAAGTATCTCTAGACGAGGGTATGCCTGTAGTTTTTGGAGTGCTGACAACAGATACAATTGAACAGGCAATAGAAAGAGCTGGTACTAAAGCTGGAAATAAAGGCTATGAAGCAGCAGTAACAGCTATTGAGATGGTAAATTTAATGAAACTTATATAGTTTTTTAAAAAAAACCTTCAGGTAGAACCTTCATTCCACCTGAAGGTTTTTTTTAACTTTCTTTAAATTTTTTTATGAATTCTTCTTGTTCTTTTTTTAATAATAAAAGATATCTTTTCAACAAATTAGGAGTGTGAACATCAGTATAGACTATTTTTAAACCATATTCGTAGTTATGAGTGTCTTTGGTTTTTCTAATGATAACAGCTTTTAATTGGATGGTAATGCCAACGTGCAAATCAAATTTTAATTCTTGATATAATGGGAAGTCATGCTTTGAATGAACCATCATACCGTTAAAGCTGATATTTTTTACCATGGCGAGATTTTTTGTTTTAGATTGTCCAATTGTTGCTTCTGCGTAAATAGAAACTGGAAACCTTACGAATAGTCTTTTGTTTGTAGTTGCCTCAAGGTTATCAATTTTAACCTTTAATGCATTTCTAGGCTTATCCATATCTAAAAGTGTACAGCTAGATATGTAAATTTCATCTTTCATCTCATGGCCAAGAACTATAGGGTCTCCTATGGAGCAGTTTAAAAGTGCGATATCTTCAACAAGCTTGACCCAAACAATATCACCATTTGATTCAAGAACTAGACTTTTAAATAATTTTGTTCCAGAGAAATGCCTAATAGATACAAGAACTCCAGCTTTTAATTCCATATTTTATCACTCCAATATTTTAGAAGTTAATAGATGTATTTATTTGTACTTTAGGTGAAACTAAAAAATATAGCCATTAATTTGATAAAAATTTTAATTAAATCTGTTACCTGTTAAAAGGAAGTTAATATACTTTTATTATAACATTAATTATGAATATTTAACATATTTATTTGATTTTTTTAGTACTAAATTTTTTTTTAATTATATAAATTAATATTTATAAGAAATTTTAAAGGATTAAACACTTCTATATAGAATACAATAATTATACTTAAACAAGTTGGGGGGATTCAATGCAAAATAAGGAGATAATTGCGTTACTGCTAGCGGGTGGACAGGGAAGCAGATTAGGTGTACTAACAAAAAACATAGCAAAGCCAGCTGTTTTGTACGGAGCAAAATACAGAATAATTGATTTTTCTTTGAGCAACTGTGTCAATTCTGATATTGACACTGTAGGAGTATTGACACAGTACCAACCCCTTGAACTCAATGCCCACATTGGCATTGGAAAGCCTTGGGATATGGATAGGATAAATGGAGGAGTTACCATATTATCACCTTATCTTAAGGCAGAAATAGGAGAGTGGTATAAAGGTACTGCAAATGCTGTTTTTCAGAATATTCATTATGTAGATAAGCATTCACCTAAATATGTAGTGATTTTATCAGGTGACCATATTTATAAAATGAATTATTCAAAAATGCTTGATTTTCATAAAGAAAACAATGCAGATGCCACAATTTCTGTAATAAATGTTCCGTGGGAAGAAGCAAGTAGATATGGTATAATGAATACCCATGAAAATGGAAAAATATATGAATTTCAAGAAAAACCGGAAAACCCCAAAAGCAATCTTGCCTCAATGGGAGTTTACATATTTACATGGGAAGTTTTGAGAGAATATCTTATCCGTGATGATGAAAATCCTAACTCAAGTCACGATTTTGGAAAAAATATAATTCCTATGATGCTTAATGAGAATAGAAGTATGTGGGCATATAAATTTAACGGGTATTGGAGAGATGTGGGTACTATACAGGCTTATTGGGAGTCTAACATGGATCTTATCAGCAGGGTTCCGGATTTTAATCTTTTTGATCCTGCTTGGAAGATATACACTCTTAATCATGTGAAACCAGCTCACTATATCGGACCTAATGGAAGTGTAAAAAAATCTATTGTAGCAGAAGGCTGTATGATTTATGGAAAAGTTAAAAACTCTGTGATTTTCCCTGGAGTTTATATAGATGAAGATTCTGAAATTGAAGACTCAATTATCATGATGGACAGCACCATAGGAAAAAACACTGTTATAAAACAGAGTATAATAGGTGAAAATGTAAAGGTTGGCAGCAATGTAGTTATGGGAATAGGTGAAAACATAGAAAATAAAGTAAAGCCAACCCTGTACTATTCTGGCATAACAGTTGTGGGAGAAGAGGCAGAGGTACCGGATAACTGCAGACTAGGGAAAAATGTAGTTATAGATTCTCATATTAATGCTAATGACTACTGTTCTTTAAATATTGAGTCTGGAGAAAGTGTATTAAAGGGAGGAGAGTGTGAATGAAAAGTACAATGGGAATAATCCTTACTGGAGGCAAAAATGACAGATTAAAAGAGTTGGCTGAGCACCGTTCAAGTACAGCTGTTCCAGTAGGTGGAAAGTATAGAATGATAGATTTTGTTTTATCAAATATGGTTAATTCGGGAATAACTAATATTGGAGTACTTACTCAGTATAGCTTTCGCTCTCTAATGGATCACTTAGGCTCTGGGAAAGAATGGGATTTAGACAGGAGAAATGAAGGACTGTTTGTTTTTCCCCCATTTCTCTCAGGAGAAAACTCTGGATGGTATCAGGGTAGTGCTGATGCTATGGTTCATAATATTACTTTTTTAGAGAGAAGTTTTGAAGAATATGTAGTTGTTGCACAAGGTAATTGTGTTTATAAAATGCTCTTTGATGACATGCTTAATTATCATATTGAGAAAAATGCAGATATAACAATTGCTTACAGAGATATGCGTGACTTCCCCTATGAGGAATTGCAGCATATGGGAAATTTAGATGTAGATGAAACCGGAAAAATAACGGATTTTCGTGAAAAACACAAAAACCCTCCAACAGCTATTTGTTCAATGGGAATATATATTCTAAAAAGAGAACTATTAATTTCTCTACTGCAAGAATGTGCAGCACATGGAAAATATGATTTTGTAAAGGATGTTCTTATTAAAAAACTGAATGTACTTAATATTTATGGTTATAGATTTGATGGATATTGGAGAAATATAAGTACAATTAATGCATATTATAGAATTAATATGGAGATGTTAGACCCTGAAATTAGACGTCAGCTTTTTACTGAATATGGACGTGTCTATACAAAAGTTAAAGATGAACCTCCAGCAAAGTACAATGAAGAAGCAGAAGTGAAAAATTCTATAATTGCAGATGGATGTATTGTTGAGGGAACTGTAATAGATTCTGTACTCTTTAGAGGGGTTACAGTTAAAAGGGATTCGGTGATTAAAAACAGCATAATAATGCAGGGTTCTATAATAGAAGAAGGGGTAAACATAAAACACTTAATTGTGGATAAAAACGTCAGAATAACAAAAGGAATTAACCTTCAAGGAACTGACACTTTTCCAGTAATTATAAGTAAGAATACTGTGATTTAAAAAATTAAAAACAATTTTTTAAAAAAAGTGATTTTTAAAATAAGGGAATTATCCTGTTTTTGAAAACAAGATAATTCCTTTTTATATGTATTGAATGTTCTACTGCTATATAATATAATATAAAAAAATCATTAGGTGATATTAATAATTATGTTTTTAAAAATAGAGTAGAAAGGTAGAGTGAATATGAAAAAAGCTCTTCTAATTTATAATGCTATTTCAGGGGATCAAAGTTTACCAAACAAGTTAGATTACATAGTTTATAAATTTCAGACTAAGGATATTTTACTCCAGCCATACAGGTTAAATAAAAACCATATGCAGCTTGTAGAGTTGTTAAAGAGTGGGCAGTATGATTTTATAATGGCATCAGGTGGGGATGGAACTGTAAACTATGTTGGGAATATGATTATAAAAGAGAAATTACATGTTCCAATGGGAATAATTCCATCTGGAACATGCAATGATTTTGCTTCAATGCTAAACATTCCCAACAAATTAGAGGATTGTCTGGATATTATACTAGAAGGCAAAACTAAAAAAGTTGACGCTGGCCTTGTAAATGATGAAAAATACTTTTTTAGTTCTTTTGCAGGTGGAGCTTTTGTGGATGTATCATTTAGTACTCATAATGAACTTAAAAAAACGTTTGGACCCTTTGCCTACTATTTAAAGGCATTAGGTGAAGTTAGAAGTTTAAAATCCTTTAGGATGAAATTTGAGACGGATGCTGAAATCATTGAAGAAGAAATTTTGTTGTTTTTTATACTAAACGGAGTCCAGGCGGGAGGCTTTAATAATTTAATCAAGGATGCAGATTATTCAGACGGGTTAATGGATGTAGTAATAATAAAAAATTGTAATCCTATTGATGTGGCATCAATTTTTTTCAAAGTTGTGGGAAAAGGCATTCCAGATGACAACAAAAATGTAATTAAACTAAAGACAAAGAGATGTCTTATAGAAAGCTATGATGATATAGCAGTGGCTATAGATGGTGAAGAAGGATGCTGTTTGCCTGCTAATATAGAGTTTGTACAAAGGGGTATTGAGGTATTTGCTAATTAAGAAAAAAGCTGCAAAGATGAGTTTATTAAACTCCTCTTTGCAGCTTTTTTATAAAAATTTTCTTTAATTTTATATTCCCATTATATGATAACCACTATCTACATGGATGATTTCGCCAGTTACTCCACTAGATAAGTCGCTTAGAAGATAAAGAGCAGATTTGCCTACATCTTCAGCAGTAATATTTCTTCTAAGGGGAGCTTTTTCTTCTACAGTATCCAGTATGCTTCCAAAGTTTTTAACACCTTTAGCGGATAATGTTTTAATAGGTCCTGCTGAAATAGCATTTACTTTAATTCCAGAAGGTCCAAGATCCGAAGCTAAATATTTTACACTAGCTTCTAAGGCAGCTTTAGCAACGCCCATAACATTGTATCCGGGAAAAACCTTTTCAGAACCCATATATGTAAGAGTTATTATGCTTCCTCCCTCTGTCATAATTTCTTTAGCACGGCGACTAACAGCTACTAAAGAGTATGCACTGATATTCATTGCATGGGCAAAGCCTTCTCTGGAAGTGTATATAAAGTCATTTTGCAAATCCTCTGTATTAGCATGGGCTATACTGTGAACAACCCCATGGATTGTGCCGTATTTATCTTTGATGGCAGAGAATAAATTATCAATGTCTTCATCAGAAGAAATATCACATTGAAAAGTAGAATCTCCACCAAGCTCTAAAGCGCCTTTTTTCTCTCTTTCCCCCTGATATGTAATTATTATGTTTGCACCTTCATTAATTGCAGCATTTACAATTCCCCATGCTATACTCCACTTGTTTCTTACACCCATAACAAGAATATTCTTGCCGGCAAGTAATTTCCCCATAATCACACAACTCCTTTACCCAAAAATATTTTCCAATTTGTAAAAAATCAAGGGCATGGTATACCCTTGATACTTTCAAAACATTGGTGGGCGATAATGGACTCGAACCATCGACCCCCACGATGTCAACGTGGTACTCTAACCAGCTGAGCTAATCGCCCAAACTACATTGCATATATATCGTATATACACATACATAAATCATTCTATAACGTATTCCTATTTGTGTCAATGGGAAAACTGGCAGCAACTAAAAAATATTAGTCAAAGACAGAACTTCTCTATGAGGGATGGTTTTTAAAAGTTGCTTTAAAGAGGCTGTTTCAGCTAAAGCAAGGGTGGTATTTTTTGCTTCTAAATATATGGATAGTCTGAATATTGAAGTACTAATGGCATCAATATCAGAATGGTCTAACAAAATACTCCATTTTTTTTCTGTTTTAGGCCAACTTTCCATAACAGTTTTAATATTATCTTTAGCCGACTCCCAATCCTTTTCATAAGTGTTAGTTTCAATTTCAAGAATTTTTTCTTCTATAATTTTAGTAGATGAATAAAGAGTCCTCGAAGCAAAAAATGATGCTCCAATTATTAATGCTAAAACAAATACAATACTTCCTAAAATTTTAAAGGTGTGCAATTAATTCTTCCTCCCTTCCTTTTCTTTAACCTGGAAATATAAACTGCCAGAAGAATCTAAACTAGCAAATAATACATCTTTTATATTTTCTATTCCAAATTTTTTTAATTCGTCAGAAAGCCACTTTTCGTCCAATTTTGCAATTTTTAAATTTTCTGTATTTATATTGCCATCCACAATAAGAACAAGAGGAATACCTTCATACTCAGTTTGTATATTAAGGTCTTCGGGACTTAAAGGTCTTTTTTGGGATTTAGGTATAACGCTTAGTTGCCCATTTGTTTCTAATACAGCAAATTCTACATCTGCAATATTGGATATATTTTTTATTCTCAACTGCTCTAAAAGTTCATTTATTGTAAACATTTCCTTTCTAAGCTCTTTTTCCTTTAGTTTGCCATTTTCAATTAAAATAGTTGGTCTGCCGGAAATAATTGCCCTTCCTTTGGTACTTTTAAGTCCAATATAAGAAAAGAGTAATTGTGCCATTAAAAGGGTGAGTATTGGAATAATACCGTTTACCAAAGGAACACCTGTATTTTGCATTGGGACAGCTGCAAGATCGGATATCATTATTGCTATAACAAGTTCAAAAGGTTGTAATTCACCTATTTGACGTTTTCCCATTATTCTCATTACAATAATAACAAGCAAATACAATATCGCTGTTCTGATAAAAGATATTAACACTATATCATCCTTTCTGCATAATTATTATTAGTTTGTCAAATATTTATTTTTAAATGTATAGGAATTTATGGTTTAAACAGAAATAAAAAAGTTATTGTTAAAAAATTCAGATAATAAAACGATAAGAATATTAGCAATTAGAATTAATATTGAGGGTTATTTAAATATTTTACTCTATTTATGATATATATATGAATTTGAGAGGAAATTAACATAGATTACAGTATACAATAATAATATAAGTGATATAAAATAGGTGTTATTGATTATTAATAAATAGTTATTTTTTGCAGGAGGAATATAATGCATGTAATTGTAATCGGGTGTGGAAAAGTAGGCTCAAGATTTGCAAATGTTTTATCTGAAGAAGGTCATGATGTTGTTATCATTGATAATGACAGTAATTCTTTTAAAGCCTTGTCTCCTGACTTTAGTGGAATAACTCTTACAGGAGTTCCTATTGATCAGGATATTTTAAAACAGGCAGGTATAAATACAGCAGATGCTTTAGCAGCTGTTACACCAGATGATAATATAAATATTATGGTTTGCCAGGTTGCAAAGGAAATCTTTAAAGTTCCAAAGGTGATAGCCAGGATATATGACCCTTCCAGGGAGCATGTTTTTCACCATTTTGGATTAGATACAATTTGTCCTACAGATATTACAGTTGATGTAATAAAGTCTGTTATAATTGAAAAAAAAGACATTCAAACGCAAACCATTGCCAATAAAACCATTTTATATAAGCAACGAAAAGCAGATAAGTCCTATATAGGCAAAAGTCTTGAATATGTTGAATTGGATGAAAATTCTCATTTATTTGCTATTATTAGAAATGGTGAGTTTAAATTTGCAAAACCTGATTTTGTATTTGAAAAAGGAGATGAACTTATAATTGCAAGTAAAGGAGATTAAAATTTGTATATTTAAAAATTTGTGTGTTTAATAAATATTTTGTTTAGTAAATAATTCTGGTCGGAGGTAAAAAATGTATATTGTTATAGTTGGAGGAGGAAAACTTGGATATTACCTTGTAAAGACCCTTCTTCCATATAAGCATAAAATAGTTATTATAGAACCATTAGAAGATATCTGCAACAAGATAGCAAATGAACTGAATATTCCTGTAATAAATGGTGATGGAACAGATTTAGATGTACTTTCAGAAATAGAACTGCAAAAATGCGATATTTTTATTGCAGTTACAGGTAAGGACCAGGATAATTTAATTGCATGCCAATTGGCTAAAAGAAATTTTGGAGTGGAAAGAACCATAGCAAGGGTTAATAATCCTAAAAATATTGAGATATTTCAAAAGTTGGGTGTAGATATTGCAGTCAGCAGTACCTCCATAATAGCCGACCTTATTGAGCAGGAAGTGGACTACTCAGGAATTAAAACTTTGTTAAGGCTAAAAAGCGGGAAGCTGGTGCTAAATGAAATTGTAATAACTAAAAAGTCACCAGTATGTGATAAGACCCTAAAGGACATAAATATTCCTAAAGACTGTATTATTATTTCTGTAATTAGAAACGAAGAAGTTATAATACCAAATGGTTTTACAATGTTAAAAGAAGGAGATTATATTATAGCTGTATCTTCAAGTAAGGATCAGCTAGAACTTAAGGATTATTTTGTGGGTAAAGAAAAACAATAAGCTTTAGATGTTTTTTAGCCCACAATTATCTTTCCCTCAGGATATACCATATCTTGAATTTTCTTTTGGGCATTTTGCATTGTCAGTGCAATGGCAAAAGAAAGAGGTCCGATTCTTCCTACCAACATATTAATTATTATAAGAATTTTGCTTATATTGCTTAAAGCACTTGTATCTATGGAAGACAGACCTACAGTAGCAACTACAGATGTAGATTGAAATAACATATCTAAAAAAGAAATATTCTCTAAAAATATAAGTATAGTTGTCAAGGTAACAACAATCATAGCGCTAAGGCTGACAATAGCAAGGGACTTAATTATGGTTTGATGGGGAATTCTTCTTTTAAAAACAACAGCATGTTGTGTTCCCCTGATTTGTGAAATAACAGCAACTAAAATAACCCCAAAAGTGGTTATTTTAACACCGCCCCCTGTAGAACCAGGTGCTGCACCTATAAACATAAGAAGAATTGCCATTGCTTTGGTTATCTCCTTCATATTGCCTATGTCAATGGTGTTGAAACCTGAAGAACGGGTTGTTACAGATTGAAAAAATGAGGCATTTATTTTTCCAACTATACTGAGTTTACCCAGGGTATAGGGGTTATTAAATTCTGAAAAGAAGAAAAATATTGTACCAAAGGCAACGAGAAATATGGTAAAAAGTAAAACTACTTTTGTGTGAAGGAGAAATTTTTTCTCTTTGGGGAATTCCCATAAATTTTTCCACACAACAAAACCAAGTCCTCCTAAAATAACAAGTATTGATGTGGTAAACAAAAGTACCGGGTCATTATTATAATTAGTAAGGCTTTGAAAATTTCCCAGTATATCAAATCCTGCATTACAAAATGAGGATATGGAATGGAAAATTGAAATGTACAAACCTTTCAAACCAAATTTTGGAACAAATCTTGTTGCTAAAATAACAGCACCTGCCAATTCAATTGAAAAAGTGGCAAGTACTACGTTTTTAATAAGGCTTAAAACACCATCAAAGCTAAAATCACTTAAAGATTGCTGAGCTAATACCTTTGTTTTAAGGCTGACTTTTTTTCCAAGTAAGATTGAAAAAAATGTGGCAAAGGTTACAAATCCCAAAGCACCTATTTGAATAAGAATTAAAATGACAATTTGCCCAAAAAGTGACCACTGGGCAGCTGTATCCACAACTACCAATCCTGTTACACAAGTGGCAGATGTGGCAGTAAATAGTGCAGTGAGAAAATCTGCTTTTTCAACATAATCATTTGAGGCAATGGGAAGGGTTAAAAGTAAAGTTCCAAAAAAAATAACCACTATAAAACTTAACAGTATAATTTTAGTGGGGTCTAATCGAAATAATCTCCTGTTTTTTATATTAAATTGAAACTTAATCATAAAAGATAATCACCGTACCTTGGCATTTTTAACCACAACTATCATTTCCTCATTATAACATATTATAGTTATGGCTGCAATGAGAAAAACAAAGCAAAAAATGATATAATAAACAATAATATACTTACAAATAAAAAATTTCTTTAAATTTAAGTGTTATAAATAAAGTGTATAAATACAGAAATTTCAGCATTTTAAAAGGCATGAAATTCTAAAAGCAATAAGAAAATAGAATATTTTACATAAAAAAGTCTTGGAAATTCTTATAATTTGTAATATAATATATATTAAGACGTCTATTAGTATTTTCTGTTCTTAAAAAAACTATTCTGTTGAGGTAATTAAAATGTATAAACTTAGGTTGGTAATTGCCGATAAAGAACAAGTCTACATTGATAACGTTATCGACTTCATATACTCAAAGTACAAGAACAAATTTTATGTAAAATCATTTACAAATGAAAAATCCCTATATGAGCATATTGATAAAACTGATAGAATTGACATTTTATTAATTGCGCCATCATTTTACAAAGAGGATATTGATTTAAAAAAAGTAGTTGCTCCCATAGTTTTATCAACAGGGATTTTGCCAAAGGAAATTAAAAATTTTGAAATAATAAGTAAATATCAAACAGGTAGCAATCTTGTTAGCGCTATTTTAAATATATTTTCAGAAAAAAGTAATTTTAATATTTGTGCTGAAGAAGGTTCTAAAAGCACAAAAATTGCTACTTTTTTCTCACCAAGAGGTGGCTCAGGGACATCTACTTTAGCGGTGGCAACTGCCATTCAATGTGCACAAAGTCAAATGAGTACATTCTATCTTAACTTAGAAAGCTTTTCTTCTTCAAGAGTTTTTTTCAATTCTATTGAAAATGGTCAAAACTTATCAAGTATATTGTTTTTTTTAAAAGAAAAAAGCAAAAACCTATCTCTTAAAATAGAAACCAGTAAATTAATTGATGATGTATCAGGGGTACACTATTTTCTTCCGCCAGAGAATAGTTTTGATATAAAAGACATGGCTGTTGACGAAATGGAAAGGCTTATTGATGAGATGAAAGCCATGGCTTGTTACGATGTAATTATTGTTGATATTAGCTGTGAATTAAATGATATTAACATACTGTTAATGGAAAAAAGCAATTATTTATTTTATATTTTATCTTATGATAAAGCTTCAATATTAAAGTTTGAAGAGATGCTTAAATCATTTGAGTTTTTAAACAAAAGACAAGGTTTAGACTTCATTAATAAAGGCGAGGTTATACTAAATAAATGTACCAGTCTAAATTTAGAAAGTTTAAATAATGTGACTTTAGGAGAAAAAACCGTTTTTACAAAAATACCATATATAAACGGGATGGAGGTATTTAATCCCCAATATATTATAAATAGTGAAAATCCTATAAAAAACGCTGCAAGTCAAATACTATACAAACTGAAATAATATATAAGCCGTGATTATTTACAAAATATAATGATGCACAGCTTAAAAGCACAATCCTGTATAAATTGCAATAATATATAAAGAATAAGGGTGTTTTAAATGGATATTGATAGCAAGGGAAAACTTATCGACGAAATAAGGGAAAGAATTAGTGACAGCATTGATTTGTCAAAGGATTATACTGATGAAGAAATTAGAGAAGTGATAACCAATGAAGTTTTTAATGTATCTAAAGAACACTACCTTAGTATTAGTGAAAAAAAGGAAATTACAGATACAATTTTTAATTCTATGAGAAGGCTTGATGTACTTCAGCCTATTATTGACGACAAAAGTGTAACAGAAATAATGATAAATGGTCCGGATTCAATTTTTATTGAAAGGGAAGGTAAAGTTTATAAAAAAAATGTTAGGTTTGAAAGTCAAAGAAAGTTAGAAGATGTAATTCAAACTATTGTATCAAAGGTAAACAGAACAGTTAATGAATCAAATCCTATTGCCGATGCAAGGCTTACAGATGGCTCACGTGTAAATGTGGTGCTGCCGCCTATAGCTTTAAATGGCCCTATTGTAACTATAAGAAAATTTCCCGAAAAACCTATGACTATGGAACAGCTTATAAAGTTTGGTTCAGTTACACAGGAGGTTGCAGAGGTTCTTCACAATATGGTCAGGGCAAAATATAATATTTTTATAAGCGGCGGAACAGGGTCTGGAAAAACCTCTTTCTTAAACGCCCTTTCTAATTTTATTCCAAAAGACGAGAGAATTATTACAATAGAAGATTCAGCAGAACTACAAATTGTAGGCATAGAGAATATTGTACGGTTAGAAACCAGAAATGCAAATACCGAAGGAAAAGGAGAAATAACAATACGGGATCTTATTAAATCATCACTTAGAATGAGACCTGAAAGAATTATAGTAGGTGAGGTCCGTGGACCAGAGGCCATAGATATGCTTCAGGCTATGAATACAGGACATGATGGTTCTTTGTCTACGGGACATGCAAACTCCACTAAGGATATCCTTTCAAGACTTGAGACAATGGTTTTAAGTGGTTCTAATATACCTCTAGATGCCATTAGACAGCAAATTGCTTCTGCAATTGATATAATTATCCACTTAGCAAGACTTAGGGACAAATCAAGAAGAACTATGGAGATTACAGAAGTTGTGGGTTATAAAGACGGAAACATTCAGTTAAACCCCCTTTATGTATTTGAAGAAGAGGGGGAAGATGAAGAAAAAAGAGTTATAGGGAAGCTAAAAAGAACCAATAACCAAATGGTTAAGAAGTTTAAGTTTAAGATGGCTGGTATATCTGATGTTTTCTAAAGAACGAGGTGAGAGAATGGAATCTAAAGCTTTAAGTATCAAGGAGGAAAAAGGTTCTCTAAATCAAAATGTCTTAATTGATTATGATGTTTATATTATGAAGCCTTTAGAAAAAATCCTCTATATTCTTTTGGCAGCAGCTGTGATTTTTACAATTGGTTTTATATTTTATCAAAGTGTGATATTGGCATTATTACTAACTCCTTTTGCACTTTTTTATCCTAAAATAAAAACAAAAGAAATAATAAAAAGAAGGAAAAAGCTCTTAAATCTGCAGTTTAAGGACATGCTGTATGCTCTTTCATCTTCATTGACTGCAGGAAAGTCACCAGAAACTGCATTTTCAGATGTGTTAAAAGATCTGAAAGTTTTATATCCAACTACCGATGTTTATATAATCAAAGAAGTTGAGTATATAATAAGGAAGCTAAATATGAATGAAACTGTGGAAGCTGTTTTAGATGATTTAGCTAAAAGGTCAAAAATTGAAGATATACAAAATTTTGTAGAGGTATTTAAGACATGTAAAAGGACAGGCGGAAATTTAGTGAGTGTCATCAGGAATTCCTCAGATGTAATAAGCGAGAAAATTGAAATTGTAGAGGATATTAATACTATAATAGCAGCTAAAAAGTTTGAACATAAAATTTTATCTGTTATGCCCATCGTAATGATAGTTATTCTTTCACTTACAACTGAAGACTATATGCAACCTTTATTTAATACCATACTTGGAAGATTAGTAATGACAGTTGCAATTATTATCATGGCAGTAGGTTATTTTATATCTCAAAAAATAATGGATATTAAAGTTTAATTGCTGTGGAGGTAGTTCTATGTTAATAGTATCTTTAGTTGTATTATTTATATTTGTGATTCTGCTTATTTTATCAAAGAATAAATATAGTGAATACATAGAACCATTGGATAAAGAAGAGTACAAATTAAAAG
The DNA here is from genome assembly GCA_012517995.1 of Clostridium sp. Taxonomy (GTDB): domain Bacteria; phylum Bacillota; class Clostridia; order Acetivibrionales; family Acetivibrionaceae; genus Herbivorax. The sequence goes on along the minus strand of JAAYTS010000168.1, from coordinate 5,066 downwards.
ATCTGCTATCTGTCGGGCTTTTTATTTTAGACAAAACAAAATACTCATATAACACAGAATATGATAGAAAAGTTCTTGACAAAATATCTGAGTTAAAGGGACCTAAGTATTCTGTTTATTATCTTCAAATTTATTGGGCTAACAAAATAACTCTCATGTTTATAATACTTATTCTGTTTTTGTTTGTAGGAGTCAGCCAAGAGGAGATTACAACTGAATACGTGTTTTTTGGAATATTTCTTTTAGCCTTAGTGGTTTTTGTATCCTACAAAGAAATAGATAAAAAAGTAAAGGAAAGAAGACTTAGCATACAAATTGATTTTCCGGATTTTCTAAACCAGCTTGTTCTTTTGATAAGTGCAGGTATGACAGTTTCAAGGGCATGGGAAAAAATTGTTGACCAAAGCGAAAAGGATACTGTTTTGTATGAGGAGCTTAGAATTGTGCTTGGTGATATCAGAGCTGGAAAGTCAGAAATAAATGCTTTTGAGGATTTTGCCAAAAGGTGTAGGATACCTGAGATAACCAGGTTTTCTTCTATAATAATTCAAAATCTTAACAAGGGAAGTGGAGATATAATACCGTTGCTTTTACGTCAGGCCAGTGAATGTTGGGAAATGAGAAAACATGCGGCAAGAAGAATAGGGGAAGAGGCCAGTTCAAAATTGCTTTTTCCAATGATGCTTATGTTTGTAGCAGTGATACTCATAGTAGCAACTCCGGCAGTTTTAGCCATTATGGGAAGTATGTAAATTTGGAGGGAGGTGATTTAGGTGCTAAAAATGATTAAACAGTTTTTAAAAGAAGAGGACGGATTAGGGACAGTTGAAATAGTTATAATAGTTGCGGTTTTAGTGGCTGTAGCATTGATTTTCAGAAGAGCTATATTTGATTTTGTCAAAAATATTATTAAAAAAGTTTTTAATGAGGATCTTGACGGTGAAATTTTAGAAGGTATAACTCCGACTCCAGACCCATAAAAGCAGGAGGTAATTAGTTTTAAGAGATATTGGTTTTATATTAGGGCAGAGGATATTTTGCCCTAATATGTTCATTTTGAGTGTTAAAAAAGCTTTAAAAAAGAGGTTTTTCATATGGACTGCTATAAAATGTATAAAAGAATACTAGAAAGTAACAGGGGAAGCCTTACTGTTGAGGCAACTATAGTTATACCTGTTGTTATTTTTACCCTTATAGCTTTGATACTTATTGGAGAATTTTTGTATCAGCAGTCATACATACAGTCTGTTGCTGACAGGACAGTATGCCGTGGTGCTGAAGTATGGAATAATCCTTCAAAGGATATGATTATGGGATATATATCAAAGGATAAAATGAAAGATGTATGTCTTTATTGGAGAATTCCATTTTTAGAATCATCAAAAGCTAAAAAAACAAAACAGTCTAAAATTGAAGAATACACAAAGTATTTAATGTCCCGTGTATCAATTCTGGATAAACCTGAAACATTAGATGTAACTGCAAGAATGGAAACAGATTATATAATATATAAAAAAATAAGGGTAACTGTTGAGGCAGAGTATAAAAATCCTTTTGCGCCTGTTTTAAGGGTTTTTGGATTGAAAGACACAATAACAATTAGGGTACATTCAGAGGCAGTTGTAAATGAACCTGTGGAATTTATAAGGACTACAGATTTTGCATTAGATGTGGTAAAGGAAATAGATAACGGGGTTTTTAAAGGCAAGGGAAGTGAAGTTGTTACAGATGTGAGAAAGGGTATTGGAAATATATTTGAAAAAATTCAAGATGTTGCTGGCGGAGCTGATTAGAATGTTATGTTTAAAATGTGTTAAAAAGAATAAAGGTGCGTTGACTGTAGAAGCTGCAATTTCACTTCCTTTGTTTATTTGTGCATTTTTAAGCATAGCCTTTTTTATGAGAGTTGCATATATTCATAATAATGTACAGTATGCTATAACTGGAGCTGCCAATGAACTTTCAACATACAGCTACTTATACTCTGTTTCTGGGCTTCAAGCTATCAATGACGAGATTTCAGGAAAAGCTGATGAATATGGAGAAAGTGCATCTGGTCATATGACAGGTGTTTTAGAAGCCTTTGATGCCTTAGGCAACAGTTTTGAAGGTAAAAACCGTGAAAATATAGATGTTGGTGATTTAGAAGGTTTATTTAGCGATGGTAAAGTTGCTATAGAGAACGTTACAAATGTCTTAGCTGATGTAAAAAATAATCCTAAAAAAGAGTTTATAAGTATTGCTGCTGTATTTGCCGGAGCAGGGTATGAAAAAATCAAAAGTGAACTGTCAACCCCAATAGTACGCTTTTTTATGGGAAAATATATAAATGAAAAAATTTTTAACAGCAAAGGAGGTCCCGGGGCTTATATTGCAGTAAATGAAGGGGAAAACCCCTTGCAGGCATTTAAATTTGATAACCGTATTTTTGCCGATAATAAAACAATTGATATTGTAGTAAGTTATAGAATAAAAACAGTTCTTCCTATAAACATAATACCAGAAATACATATGAAACAAAGGGCGATAGTGAGAGGATGGATGAGTGGAGATGGAGAAGTAACTTCAATTTCAGAATGGTTAGAAGATGGAGAAGATAGTGAAGACGAAGAAGATAGTGAAGAAGGAGAAGATAGTGAAGATGAAGAAGAGGAAGGTTCCATATGGGATTTGGGAAATTTTGAATATGGAAACTACATTAGGGATAAAGAACTAAAAAAATATCAATCTGAAGGTCCTGAAAACATATATAAAGTAAGAAGTATTAATTTATATGCTAAAACCTATCAAGATTTAAGAAAAGCAAAGAGTTCAATACGAAGTACCATTAATGATTTTCATTCAAAGACAAAGAATAATGAAGGTATTACTTCAAGAACCCTTATTGTTGTGGTGCCAGAAGGAGCTCTTACAGAGGAAGCAAAGAAGATGTTTAATGAACTAAAAGAGGAAGCAGAAAATAAAGAACCTCCAATTTTAATTATTGAAAAAGAAGGTTATGGCAAGCCAACAGGTCATTAATACAACTTACTTACTGTGGGAATTTTGCGTATTTTGTGAAATGACAATGGCAGATATGTTATCATGGGCTTTTTTAGATTTGATTTTTTTTAGCATATTTGACAGACATTCTTGAACATCATTTTTATTTTTTATACATTTTAGAATATATTTTAAAATTTCCTGTTCATCAAGGTAGTTATAAAAACCATCACTGCACAGTAAAAAAGTGTCATTTTCCATTACAGAACCCTTTGATTCATATGGTTCAATATTGCTAAATGTTCCTATACATTTTGTGAGTACATTTCTTTTAGGGTGATTTAAAGCTTCCTTATAGGTTAGCTTTCCTTCCCTTAATTGTTCATCTACCCAGGAATGGTCTTCTGTAAGTTTAGAGATTTTTTTATTTATAATATATATTCTGCTGTCACCAATGTGTTTTATTAGATATGAGTTATTATATAAAAAGAGCATAGATAGGGTAGAACCAACACTTTCATTAATAGAAACTCCATAATCTATTACAGTTTGGTTGATTATTTGTATTAATTCTTTAAGTTGATTATCAATTAAATCTAAACTAAAATTGTTGGTGTTAACTAATAATGATAAATCTTTTTCCCACCATTTTTTAAAGGAAGATATAATAATACTGCTTGCAACCTCTCCAGCAGCAAGTCCACCCATTCCGTCTGCTATTACAAATAGACCAAATTCACCAAAATGTGTTTCGCCAATTTTGATAAGCAAATTATCTTGATTTATTTCTTTAACATTTCCCACATCACATATTGCACCTATGTTAAAAGATATGTAGCTCATAAGCCCTCCTTAATTGGGAATAGGATTTGATTAAAGATAAAAAACTAATTTTAAGGGATTTTGAATGTGTATTCACTATTTGCAAAGACAATTACATCGTTGTTTTTTATTTCATATTCTATATTGCTGTTTAATCTTTCATTATTGAGAAATGTTCCGTTTCTTGAATTTAAATCTTTTAAATAGTATTTTCCATTTCTTGTTATTATTTCTGCATGCACTTTCCCAATTGCTTTGTTTTCAGTTATATAATCAACCTGGTCTTTTAATCGTCCAATTACAAATTCAGGCTTAGTTATTTTAATTTCCTCTATTACACCACATCTGTTTGACTGTAAATAAGGCAGGGAAATTTCTTGAGGACTAAGTAATGTAGTTTCATCCGGATTATTTGGGGATAATAACGTTGTTTCATCAGAGTTAAAGGAATTGGCAGTAAACATATTTAATTGGATGTTTTCCACGGGGCTGTTTTTATTTTGTGAGAAAGAAATTATTTCTTTTTTGTTTGTGTTAACTTTTGGCTTTACAATATTTGCATTTGGAGGTTTTACAGGAGGTGTTTTTTTAGTTGAAACATCTTCGACGGTATTTTTTTTGTTTAAAATATTTTTCCATATAAGGAGGCTTACAGCCCCTCCTAAAATAACAATGGCGACTATATTTGTTCCCATATCATTTCCTAAAGAATCTAAAGCACCAGATGTCAGTAGAATGACAGCCCCAATTACAATTATAAGCTGCAATACAATGCCTAGTATAAGTGCATTAGATTTATATTTTAGTTTTAGCTGGTTATTATCAGAACTACTTGCTGAAATTTTATTTTTTTGCTTTTTCAAGCTGGGTGCTTTAGGGACTGAAGGAATGTTTAAATTATTTTTTTTAGGTGGTATATTAACTGGTATATCAGGTTTATTTGAAGGTGGAGAAAATGAATTGTTGTTTTCAGGTTTAGAAGGCATATTAACTGGTATATCAGGCTTATTAAGTGTGATGCTGTTAACTTTTTGTACTTTATTTTCCCTTAGTTCATTTAATAGTTTTTCAAATTCTAATATATTGAAAGTATCTAGCTTAAGAAGATTTATAACCCGCTTAATAAAATTGTCATTGTCAGATTCATCTATATTTGAACTGTTGATTATAAAGTTTTTGGTGAATTCTTTTAATATTGAATTAATGTTCAATTCTTCACCTACATTAAATGGAAGATAAACAAGAGCAATTTCTAAATTGTT
>JAAYTS010000167.1 GCA_012517995.1 Clostridium sp. | reverse complement strand
TGGTGGTAAACGGCAACAGGGTGAATTTTCCGGATGCAGAGCCGTTTATAGACGACAACGGCAGGACACAGGTACCGGTGAGGTTTGTAAGTGAAGCGTTAGGGGCAAAAGTAGATTGGGAAGGAAAAACAAAAACAGTTACAATATCCCAGGGAGATAAAGAAATAAAGATAGTAATTGGAAAAAAGGACTATACAATAAATGGTGAAAAGAGTCTAATGGATACAGAAGCACTGCTGAAAGAAGACAGGACCTTTATACCTATAAGGTTTGTAAGTGAGGGGTTAGGTGCAAGGGTGGATTGGGACTCGGCTGTAAGGACTGTTTATATTGATACGAGAGAAAAAGGCAGTACCAAGGATGACACCCCAAAGGATGGAAGTATTATTGAAGTGGACGGATACTTAGTGCCAAATGATACAAATATAGTAATTGTAAAGGCTCAAGAAAGTAAGATTGTAGAAACAAGAATGTCTATAAATGTTTTAAGACCAAATTTTGAAAAGCAAAAACAAGACTTGGTATTTGCATTAGAAAATAAGTTTGGCGAAGATATAGCAAATGAGGTAAGAAAACATATTGAACCGAAGAAAGAGAGGTGGGATTATTTACCTGAAAAATATATATATGTAGAGGAGACAGACCAATATATCTGGATAAGAAAATCACAAACTGGAGGCATATCGATAAATGTTATGGTTCCAGGATATGTACCTAATGCAAGTGAATACGATGATGTTGTAGTAGAGTGGGAAAATTGATAGTATAGAACGGCAGGTGTAAAAGTTGAAAAAGCATATAATTAAAATATTAATTATATCTTTACTGATGCAGATGATTAACATCACTGTATTAGCAAGTAGTATAGATATAAAAACAGCTCAAGAATCTTTTGAAGTAGCTAATGAATTTTTAGAAGAAAATCTGGGTTATTTCGGTTATTTTGGAGAAACGAATATAAATGGGGATAAAATAAATGAGGTGCTAGCAGTAAAGGGTACTCCAGCTTTTAGTGATATGCCTATTTTTGTATATGGTAAGGAATTTAATGCTAGTAACGATGCAGTTAAAAATGCTGCGATTAAGGTAATTCAAAGACCCGATGAAAAAGGAGTTCCACAATACAGATGTTTAGGCTATACCTATAGCGGAGATTTATTTGCAAATCCTGTATTTCCACCTGATTATCCTTCAAGTCAGAATGTAAAAACTCTCAACGGAAGATGGGTAAAGGAACCATGGGATTATAAGCATCCTTATATTCAACAGTGGATAAAACAAAGAATTTTTGTACCAGATCGATTATTAAGATCCACAGGACGGCGGGATTTCTTTGCCGCAAATATAGTTGACGGTCCGGAGCCTCAATATTTTTCTGACGGAGGTTCTGTTGAAGATTATGTACATATAATCCAGCCCCCTACAATGCATTCATGGGGGCTGGGAATAGGATTTTATTTTCACAACAACGGTCAGAGTTTAAGATACAAAACCTTTCTCCTTATGCCGTTTGAAATGCTAAAAAAAGATATTTCCGTTCAAGCAGAATCTATTCCGATTGGTGCCGGAGCAGGAAGAAAAGTTTTAGTTGGAATAAATATAAAGTCCACATTCACTGAGGATGAGACAGCAGATTAT
>JAAYTS010000166.1 GCA_012517995.1 Clostridium sp. | reverse complement strand
TTTCTTCATTTCCTTCAATTTTCTTGAATAATAACTTTACGTTTAGCAAATAAATATATGGATATATATCTATTAATAAACAAACTAAGGAGCTGATTTTATGAAAATACTGATTGTATTTTACTCTGCTTATGGACATGTATACAAAATGGCAGAAGCTGTCGCAGAAGGAGCACGGGAAGTTGAAGGAGCAGAAGTTATCCTAAGAAGAGTACCTGAAACCCTCCCTGAAGATTTACTAAAACAAATTGGAGCTTTTGATGCTGCAAAAGCTTTTGAGCATATACCTATCTGTACTATTGATGAATTAGCCAGTGCCGATGCAATTATATTTGGAACTCCTACCCGATTTGGAAACATGGCTGGACAAATGAGACAATTTCTAGACGGCACAGGCGGCTTATGGGCAAACGGTGCACTCATTGGAAAAGTAGGCAGCGTTTTTACAAGTACTGCAACACAGCATGGGGGTCAGGAGTCAACAATATTAAGTTTCCACACCACATTGCTTCACCACGGAATGATTATTGCAGGTCTTCCCTATAGCTTTGCTGAACAAAATACACTAGAGGAAATCATAGGTGGCTCCCCTTATGGTGCTGCAACTATTGCAGGAAATGACGGAAGCAGAATGCCATCTGAAAAGGAACTGGCTGGTGCTAGATTCCAAGGAAAATATGTAGCTGAAATTGCAGCTAAATTAGCAAAATAACAAATAGACAAAATAGTAAACCTGCAAAATAACAAACCAACAATATAGCAAATCAACAAAAATAACCTTAAAATAAAAAATGCCCTTAATTTTACAAAGGGCATTTTTTATTTAACTTTTCACTGGAAATTCATCAATTATTTCAAGTAAATATCTCCTTAAAATAGAGGCATCTAAAGTATTTATACTGCCGTCACCATTTAAATCTGCAACCTGCTCACCATATGGGTTAGGAAAGCTATTTATAACCTCTAATATATATCTTGAAATTAAAACATAGTCATTTGAATTAATAAACCCATCACCATTAAGATCTCCATATGCTAAAACAGATTCTGCAGTTTTAGAAAGCTTTATTTCCTCTATTCTCAAAACTTTAGCAGTTCCCGTCCCCTCAAATCTCAAATAATTTACATTCTTTAGATCCGCACCAAAATCTGTAAGAGGTATCTTAATTTCTTTATATTCTGTAGTCAGACTTCCATACTTTGATAGCAGGACACTGTGATTAGAACCATCATTTAAAATAATCCTTACAGAATTTTCTTCTCCGCCAGAGCCTCCTTTTATATTTAAAACAAGATGGCTATAAGAAGAAATATCCCTATTTATATATGTGTCAAATGATTCAGGATTATTTCCTCCATTGTAGAAAAAATACAAATTAGTATTAGCCTCTAAATTGTAAAGTCCTCCATTTCTAATAATCTTTTCTCCTAAATCGTTTTTACCTAAATCCCACTGGTCAGAACTGTTAAAATCATCTATAATTAAGTTCTCAATTACAGGCAGATCAGGTGTTGAACTTGGTGTAGGCACCACTGGCGTCGGAGTTATCTCTCCTGTGTCTTTCCCTGTTGATGTAGCCATAGACCTTGGAGGTACATTCATAGTTTTGCCATCTGAAAAAGATACTGTTATTGGGAAATTGCCATAGTTGTAAGCCACATATGTTCTGTTTCCATCTTTATTAAACACAGCATAAATTGGGTGATTGGAAGTTACATTTCTGTCCACATGACCAATAGCATTAAAATTATGTATCCAGTGGTAGGTATGTGCTTTTGTATTTCCAGCCTCCAACCAGTTTGAGCTGTCGTCAATACCTACTTCCATCTGGTTTATTGCATCAACTGGATTTGACATTGCACGATACATCCAGATTAAATCATCCCACAAAAGCCAATTAGTAGATTTCCGCCGGTTTAGAAGGTCCTTGTAGTTTCTCTCCACATATTCAGGATAGTGACCAAGGTAGAGAGAACCTGCATGGAATGGAAGCCAGTTAATACCATGGATTTCTTCTGGATTTGGCGACCACCATGTACCATTAACCAATTTACCGCCCCATACCATAGCAATTTGTTCATGGAGATAGTCTTTATGAAAATTACTTTTGTGTACATCAAACCAATACTCATTAATTGCATGCATTTCAGTTGTATATAAATATATTCCCCTGTCCCGTATTTCTGTATTTCCTGTAGCTTCCCCCCACAATATCATAGCTGTCCAGGCATTCATTGCCTCTGATGAAGACTCCTGATTGTTTCCGTCTCCAAAGTTTGCATTTCCTGAAGCCCAAGAGTGTCCTGCATAGGGATCAAAATTTCTAAGATAGGGAAATAAAGAATCATTCCTGCCACCTGCAAAATCCCGTATTAATAAGTTAATCATGCCTCCCCAGTTGGACTGGGATGCCCACTCTGGCTCAACTCTGGCTATCTCTGCTGCCGCCTTTACATAGTAACCATAGTGAAAGTGATGGTCATTAATTAAAGGACCACTTCCATGACTGTCCTGATATCCAATTATTGTTCCCCAGATGTCATTATAATAAAAAACTGTAGAATTCTTAAGCTTCCCCTGGCTATCTCTTGCAGAAAGCCAAGTTTCAAGACCTCCCTTTATTCTATCATGAAATATTTTTGCAGCACGGGTATTTCCCATTTGCTCAGCAATTGGAGCTAGCACTGCAGCCTTGCCTAATTCTTTGCCCACATTGTAGGTATCAACTGCAAGATTTGGATTTTTTCCTGCTTCATCTTCTATATATCCATTTAAACGCTCCCTGTCATATGTACCCATATCTGGAAGTGTTGGCAAAACCCCTGTGTATTTCATTTTGGTTTTAAAACTGTTTCCTTCCCCAACTTTCATTTTACCCTTTACCGTTTGATATGAATAATTTAGCAAATTATCGTCTGTATGCCTCCATTGGTGAGGGTACAGTGCAAAAAGAGTTCCCTTTTCCCATCCCTCTTTTGCCTCTGTCTTATATGTAAAAGTTGTGACAACTTCACTATTATCCCTGTTATATACAAACTCAGCTTTTGTATCTATTACATGGGAATAGGCATACTGGGTAAACTTTGCTAAAGTCCCTTGACTGTTATCTGGAAGTAATGCTACTGAAAAATAATTTTTACCACCTAAATTGTTTATAAGTACATTACTTCCTATGCCAGTCCAAGTAGAACCCTCAGGTCCAAACAACCCATAATGCCTTCCATTTATGGTAATACCTAAAACTTTTGAATTTGCATTACCTGACCAGATATGAGGTACTTCTCCAAATATCAATTTTGGATTTCCACTTGTATAGGTAAAATAAATATATGGAGAACCTGAACCATATGAAACTTTCATTTTATGAATACCACTTGAAAATAAATTGGTGACAAACCAGTCACTATAGCCATCTACCTTTGTATCAGGAAATATCTGAACTGCCGAATGACCTATTGTAAAATCCTCTAAAGTGTCTTCTGGCAAGTTCATCCACCCACAAATAGCATCTTTGTTTGCAAATATTAAAGGTCCAGGATAATATACCTGTATCCCTTCTTTTTTATTTATAACAGCAAGGGGATGAGGATATTGCCTCTCTGAATACTGCAAAAATGCTGTAGAACTCCACCAATCATTTGTTGACATAGGACCTTTTAAATTATCTGTTTTATATATTAGGGACTGGGCATTTTCTGCACCAGGGGGCAACACAGTAGAATAGCTTCCCTTCCCCACTTTTACTTCTCCTTCAAATGACCATATATTATTTTGTGAAAACATAAAAGTAGTGCACAATACTGCTAAAATACAAATTATTATATTAGCTTTTTTAAACAAAAAAACTCCTCCCTTATATACTCCAAAATATATATACTCTAAAATACTTTATTTTCTATACTTTTAAAAATACATACCCTCCATAAAATTATATCATATACCAATAATACCTACAATTAAATTGGAACCTTTTTCAATAAAATAAATACATAATTCTACTTGTACTTAAATGCAGAAAAGTGCTATAATTTTAAATGTTAAAAATAGCTTGCAAAGGATTTGTTTATATTGAGAGTACTAAAGGGAAAGACAATTGTTGAGGCTTTTGATTTTGACAAAATAATTGAAGAATCTGAAATGGTGGTTGTGGATATTGGGACAGGCAATGGCAGGTTTGTATATAAAAATGCTAAAAAAAACCCCACCAGTTTTTATATAGGAATTGACCCTGTCTCTGAAAATATGGTGGAATACGCCTCAAAATCCATAAAGAAACCATCTAAAGGGGGTATCACCAATGCACTTTATGTTGTTGCAGCTGCAGAGGAACTGCCCCAGGAGTTATACCACAAAGCTGACAAAATATATGTAAATCTTCCGTGGGGAAGTTTGTTGGAGGGAGTGGTAAAAGGAAATCCCATTATTTTAAACAATATAGTTAGCATTGCCAAACCTCCTAAAGCACATTTAGAAATGTGGTTTACATATAATGACCTTCATGAGGCAGGTGAAATCAGTCGCAGGGAATTGCCCTTCCTCTCAGTTGAATACATAAAAAATACCCTTTCTCCAATATATCAGTCCTGTGGAATTGACATTTTTGAAATTGACATTGTGGATAATGACGATTTGAAAAAATTTGATACTCAATGGTCAAAAAGGCTTGGATTTGGAAGAGCCAGAGATGTATTTAGAATAAAAGCTATTATAAAAAAATAATTTGTGCTATAATATTTTTTATGATAATTTTAAAATTAAAATAAATAAAAAAATAAAAAGGAGAGGTAAATTACAAATGAGTATATATAGCGAGTGGAAAGACCTTACGGACATAGAAAGAAACGAAGCTGAACATAATAAGTTTTGGAATGATTATCTTATCCAAGAAAAAAATGTTTACGAATATATACTTACTAATCACGATGAAATTGTAGAGGGAACTGTTAGCGAACTTGCTAAAAAATTTGAAATGGAAAATACATATTTCTTGGGCTTTTTAGATGGAATTAATGACAGTTTGGTAAAAGAATTAGATTTAGACCTGCTTACAGAAGATTCTAACATAAAATTGGAAATTGACTTTGAAAAACTCTTTTATAACATGCTAGATGCAAAAGCACACTGGCTCTATAATTTACCAATGTGGGATAATATTTTCCCACAAGAAGAACGTGACAAGATGACTAAAGATTACAACAGGTCAAAAATAGCAATTAGCAATAAAGTAGGACGAAATGAGCCTTGCCCATGTGGAAGCGGCAAAAAATACAAAAAATGCTGTGCCCAATAAATATAAACTCTAAATTAAAAAATCTTTAATAAACTTTTAAAAAGGGGCTAACGCCCCTTTTTATATAATGCACTTTTTAATAATATTTTATATTTAATTCAATCTTTTAAATAAATCTTTTGTAATGATAATATCAGATACCTCAAGTTCCTTCAAATAGGAAGAAATCTCTTCTTCAAAAAGTTCTAAGTCCAACATGGTTTCATCTTCATAGTCATACACATTCCGAGAACAATTGATATACACATATTTATCTGTAACTACGGTTCCATTTCTAAATATTGCATATTGTTTATCTGTGTTTAACAAATCCTTTCCAAGGGCATATGGAAAATCAAATCCCATCATATTGGATATAGTAGGTAAAATATCAATTTGTCCACCTATGTTACTTATTACCTCTGGAGTTTCTTGATTAGGATACTTTATCATAAGGGGTACTTTTTGAAGTTTTGCCCATATATCTTCCCTTTCCTCCAATCCTAAAAACTCATACAACTCCTCTGCATTTACTATTGGAATAGCCTTGTGGTCTCCGTATAAAACCAGTAAACTGTCATCAAATAAATCCCGTTTTTTAAGCTCATCTATAAAATAACCCATGCATTCATCAGCATAATGTGCAGCCTTTATATAATTTCCCAAATAAGTCCCCTGCAACTCACCAACATCAAAATCATAATCTTCAAAGTAGTCAAAAGGATGGTGACAAGAAAGTGTCACAAAAAAACTATAAAAAGGGTTTTTTGTATCAATTTTATCAAAAGACTGCCTAAAAAAGGACATATCACTTAAAGCCTCACCATGCCATCCTACCAAATCGTCCATTTGATAGTCCTTAGCACTAATAAAGTTATCAAATCCAATGGACTTATACATTTCATTTCTATTCCAAAATACATCCTCATACGCATGTAAAGAATATGTATCATATCCTTTCTCCTTTAATGCTTGAGGCAGTGAATGATATGTGTTTTCATAAAATCTGTAATATACAGCTCCTTCAGCCATAGGATACAGGGAAGTATTGCACAAAAATTCTGCATCAGATGTATTTCCTCCTGCTGTTTGATAATATATATTGTCAAAATAAAGACATTCATTTATAAATTTATTTAAGTTAGGAGTTATTTCTTTCCCATTTATAGTCCTGCCTATTATAAAGCTCTGTATAGCCTCCATTTGCACTATAATAAGGTTTTTCCCCTCTGCAATACCTGTATAGTTGCCTCCTGACCTTTCTTGATTCTTGCTTTCAAACACATTTTCTATCAATTCTTTTTCTTCGTCTGTAATGTCCTCATCTTCAGACATCTTTTCTCTTATAAATAATTTTGTACTATAAAAGTGAGAGTAAAAAACCCCCAGGTTTTGTGCAGAATAGTTATTGCTGTATGCAAAAGCAGTAATTTCCGCTTTACCGTAAACAGTCAAAAAGGTTAAAACACCTACCAAAAATAAAACCAATGACCTTACTGTCCTTTTATAAAAGTGTATTTCTCCCACTCTTTTGTTTAAAATAATAAGACCTGCCAGCATTACAGGAAAATCAATAATAAAAATTATATCCGTTACATTAATAAGACTTGATATACTCTGATTAACTGAATTCATTATTCTGCTGTCAAGACTGTTAAATACAGGTATTGTAATTACATCGTAATAATACCTGAAAAAATTAGTATCTGCAATTAATAATATAGTTAAAAGAATATTAGTAATAAATAAAGCCTTTATTCTTTTCTTGTTAAATATCAGCGCTATAATAGCACATATCATCAATATAATTGCAAAAGTTGATATGGTCATCATTAAATTGGTAAATGAAAAATAGGGCTCACTATTTATATGAGTTGTAAATTGAAAATAAATACATTTTATCAAAATAGAAAAAATAAAAAAAATCCAATAAAATACTTCCCCATAATGCGGATTATCCTTTATATCCTTAATAAATTTAGTATCTTTAATAACTTTCAACATAGCTATTTGACCCCTGTTCTATATTTTTATTTAAAATTTATAACTTAATATTTTATATCGTTGACTTTTACTAATCTTTTAACTTCAAATTCTGTCAATCAAATCCTGCTATAATTTCTGCTATAATTTCTTCTAAAACTAAGTTGATAATTTTCCTTCTAATTATTTTACTATAAAATATTAAATAAAGTTATAATATTTTATTAGGATTTTGTGAACATTTTGTAAACATTTCACCAGCCTTTTATTAATATTTTAATTAATAATATTACATTTGCATAATATATTATATAAAAATATTATATAAAAAACAATTTTTAATCTCTATCAGGTATCAGCCACTCAATAAATTTAACATAATACTTTGTAACAGGAATAAACAATATAGCACTAAATATATTAAAAATAGTATGTGCATTGGCTATAAGTTTACTTTTGTCCTGTCCAATATAATATGTGATTCCTTGTACCATTTTAACAAATGGTATAAAAAAAACAAGTGCTACAAGTACGCCAATTATATTATACATGGTATGTGCCCAGGCAGTTCTTTTTCCATGTACGCTCATTTTAAGGCTTGCTATCTGGGCAGTAATACAAGTTCCAATATTATCACCAAACATAAGACCTAATGCCGACTCAAAACTTATTAAATTGGAATTAAAAAGAGCTATTGTTATTGCCACTGTGGCACTGCTGCTGTGTACAAGCATAGTACTTACCACCCCGATAAAAATGCCCACAAGACAATTTTGCCCATATCTTTGGAATATCTCATGGAAAATAGCACTTTCCTTCATACATGATACACTTAAATCTAAAATGTCAAATCCTGAAAACATAAGCCCTAAGCCAATTAGTCCAGAACCTAAACTCTTTAATGTTTTTTTCTTGGACACACATTTTAATATCAAACCCAATAACACTATAACATATGCTGCTTTACCCACTTTTATAGTCATAAGCTGTGCAGTTATTGTTGTTCCAATGTTGGCACCATATATTATTCCCACTGCCTGGGACAGTTTAATTAAGCCAGAGTTTACAAGTCCCACCGTTATAACTGTCACTGCTGTGCTGCTTTGCACTAGCGCTGTAAGAAAAGTACCTGTTAAAAATGCTGTAAAAACAGTCCCGGTAAATTTAGAAAGCAACTTCTTTATAAACTTTACATTTGCACTTTCAAGTCCGCTGCTCATTAAACTTACCCCATATATAATTAAACCCGTTCCAATAACAAAATTTAAAATAATTAAAATCATATCCCACTCCATATTATTTCTCCTGCAACTAATTTCATATAAAAATTTATGCTAAAATCCTTGTGCCTATGAACTACTTTTTAAAATCAAATTTACAGAGAATAAACCCTTTGCCCCCATCATAGGATATATGGGAAACGATATCTTAAAAACAGGGTGACAAATATGTCTTTACTGCCAAGCAATATAATATATAATTTTTTAATATCTTTTGGAGTAATTGTAGGAGCAAGCCTTCTAGCAGGAATAGGTGCCTTGATTAATGACCACCCTCCATTAAAGACCATGTTTAACATAGCCAGCTCGGTAAAAATCTGGGCGGTGGCTGTGGCTTTAGGAGGAACATTTTCTTCCTTTGAAGTAATAGAAAAGGGCATATTTAAAGGGGAAATAAAATCAATTATAAAACAAGCTGTTTATGTGGTGGTGGCAGTTTTAGGTGCAAATATGGGATACGGATTTATAAGACTAATTCAAAAGTGCGGAGAGTCAATGATAAAATGAAAACTATAGCAGTTAAATTTTTAATTTCCTCTATAACAGGTCTTTTGGCAGGAATTTTAATTGGCTGTACAGTAATGGTATCTTTAGTTAGTTACAGAATTGACAGCTATCATGAAAAAATAGTGTCTTTAGAAAATACCGTGGAAGAAAATAAAATTAAATATACAAAACTCAAAGAGTCTTTAGAAGAATTGGACAAAAACAAATTTATTGTAGAAGATATTGCAGTTTATTTAATTTATGACAATGTAGAAAAAGATATCTTTGATAAAATCCAGTTTGAAAAGTATATAAAAAAACAATACGAAAACATATTGGGAAAAGAAGTTGATACTCTTGACATGGAGCTTTTAGTAAAGGTTGTTGATACAGATGTTTTTATTTTAGAAGAAAAAGAATACCGACTTAAAGTTGAAAGAATACTTTTATCAAAGGTCTTTAAAATATGGGTAACAATCAAGGAAATTTAAATGATTGCATATAAGAAAAGTTTAAAGAAAGTGTAAACAATTATTTAAATTTAATAAACACTTCTTGAAAAACACATTAAAATACTGTTTAATATAAGTAGTCCCAAAAAACAAATTGGTATACGAGGTGAAAAAAAACATGCTTAAAAAAATACCTTTTATTTTTTTAATTATAGTAATTTTCCTTGGTACAGCAGCTTGTTCTAAATTCGACGACGAAAAAAAAGCCGCAAGTGAAGGAGAAGTTGAAATTGAACAGCTTAATCCCCCACAACCAGGTGACAAGATAGCAATTATGACCACCAGCATGGGGGAAATTAAAATTAGACTTTTTCCTGATGTAGCACCAAAGGCTGTTGAAAACTTTTCAACCCATGCAGAAAACGGATATTATGACGATGTAATTTTTCACAGGGTAATAGAGGATTTTATGATCCAAGGCGGAGACCCCCAGAGTACTGGCAGAGGTGGTCAAAGCATCTGGGGTGAGCCTTTTGAAGATGAATTTCACAACTCCTACTGCCACTTTAGAGGTGCCCTTTCAATGGCAAACAGAGGACCTAATACAAACGGAAGCCAGTTTTTTATAGTACAAAATAAAGAAGTAAATTATGCATCATTAAGAGCTGCCGGACAGGCTGGAACTGACAAGGAAATATTGGAAAAATACGATGAGCTTGGAGGAACCCCACATCTTGACGGCCATCATACAGTATTTGGTCAGGTTTATGAGGGACTGGACATTGTGGATAAAATAGCAGCTGTTGAAGTTGACGGAAACTCTAAACCTGTTGAAGATGTAAAGATAATAAGTATTGAAATTAAAACATTTGAATAAAAATACATTGAGGGCAAAATTAAGGCTACAAAGACTAATTCGCCTTTGTAGCCATTTTTCTTTCTAAATAAAATATTTATGGTAAACTATTTATAACCTGATTTCTTCAAAATGCTTTTCCAACTTACGCTTCACCCTTTGCAGGGCATTGTCTATTGATTTTACATGCCTGTTGAGATCTACAGCAATCTCCTGATAAGATTTGCCTTGTAAGTACAGTGACAAAACATCACATTCTAACCCACTTAAAATCTCACTCATTTTTGCCTCGATACCTGAAAATTCTTCACGGCTTATAACCATTTCCTCAGGATCGCTAATTTTTTCCTCACTTATTATATCCATGAGTGTACGGTCAGATTCCTCATCAAATATGGGTTTGTTGAGAGAAATATACGAATTTAAAGGAATATGCTTTTGTCTGGTGGCAGTTTTTATTGCAGTTATAATCTGCCTGGTTATGCAAAGTTCTGCAAAAGCACGGAAAGATGAAAGCTTGTCCTCCCTATAGTCTCTTATTGCTTTGTAAAGACCTATCATGCCTTCCTGAATTATGTCTTCCCGATCCGCCCCAATAAGAAAGTAGGTTCTTGCCTTTGCTCGGACAAAACCTTTATACTTATTGATTAAATACTCGAGGGCCTTATCATCACCAGCTCTACTATCTTCAACTATTTCTTCATCAACCATAGTACTAAAAACTTTTGCTGTTTCAATTTGCGCGTTTGACTTCAAAATAACGCCCCCTTTTGTTTTGTTAACTATAAAGATTTAAGGCTAGATATACAGAATAGAAATAATACGAAAAACTGAATATAAATAGGATAAGCAGTTTTTCACTCAAAACTAAAGCACACCCATTGACATTATACATTAGAGCCAGCCCATCTGTCAAGTATTATAGCCCTTTAATTTTAGAAAAACTTTCCTTGCTTTAAGTTAAACTGTAATAACTGTTTATCTAAGCCTTTTTATTTTTAAAATAAACTGTCTATGATTATTATCGGCATTTTAATTTTTTATTGTAGTGGATAAATTAAAGATCTCTTTGTTTTAAAACTTCGTACATAACTATTGCACCTGCTACAGCTACATTCAAAGAGGATATCTGTCCTTTCATTGGTATGTTTACAATAAAATCGCATTTTTGAGAAACCAGCTTACCCATTCCTTCACCCTCACTGCCTAAAACCAATGCAATTGGTCCTTTTAAGTCACTTTGGTAAAATGCCTTCTCTCCTGAAAGGTCTGTTCCTGCTATCCATATGTTTTTCTTTTTTAAATAATCTATAGTTTGTCCAATATTAGTAACACGCGCTACCGGCACATACTCAATAGCACCTGCCGACGCTTTAGAAACAGCCGCATTAAGACCTACTGCTCTTCTTTTTGGAATGATAACCCCATGGACACCAACTGCATCAGCAGTTCTTAAAACAGAACCTAAATTATATGAATCTTCTATACCGTCAAGTATTACGATAAAAGGGTCTTCCCCTTTTAACCTGGCAATTTCCAAAATTTCATCAACTTCTACATAATCTTTAGAAGCAACATATGCAATTACTCCCTGATGAGCATGGGTGGTGGAGATTTTGTCTAAATTAATCCTGTCTGTCTCCTGTATTACAATTCCTTTTTTCCGCGCTAGGGCAATTATATTCTTTATAGAACCTTCTTTATCCCCTTTTTGAACTAATAGCTTATTTATTGTTCTATTAGCTTTTATCGCTTCTAAAACAGAATTTCTTCCTTCTAGCATATCTGAATTAACTTCATTTTCTCTGTTTCTACTGGGCCTTTCTGCCCTGACATCATTATTTTTCTTTTTTCTGTTTGAATTTTTCTTATTATTGTTTACCATAATTTTAGAAACCACCAAATAATAAATCTTATTTTAAAATTAAGCTTTATTATTGGTTCTTTTCCATACCTCCTAAAACAGCTATTTCAAGTATATACATTAAACGCTCATATCTTTTCTTTAAATACAAATATCCTATTAATGATTCAAAACCTGTGGCATATTTGTAATCAGTGACATTGGCATTTTTAGGAATGGTTCCTGATTTTGCATTTCTCCCACGCCTTACAATATCTAATTCTTCATCATCTAAAAACTCCATTATCCTATGTATTATATCCGATTGTGCCTTTGCTTTTACATAATTAATGGACTTTTTGTGAAGTACATGCACAGGAATATTCCCTTTGCTTACTAAAAATGTACGCACAAAAACCTCATATACAGAATCTCCTATATAAGCCAGCGCCAATGGGGACAAACTGTTTATTGCATTTTCACTAAATTTAAACCTTTCTACAAAACCGCCACATATTTCTTCAGACATTTTTTACCCCTAACAAATTACAGCCTTTATTAACTGTATTATATAATATCAATGGTTTTAAGTAAACATTTATCATTTATCATACACCACTTTTACTCCCTGTGGAGTATCTTGCAATGTTATCCCCATTTCCTTTAACTTGTCCCTGATTTCGTCAGCTTCCTTCCAATTCTTCTCTTTTCTTGCTTTCTGTCTTCTTTCAATAAGTTCTTGTATTTCCCCGTCAATATTTTTCTCTGTTTCTTTTAAACCTATTCCCAAAACTTCTCCTAGTTCTTTTAAAAGAGAAGAAGCCTTTTTAATTATTTCCTTAGATGAATCAGCTTTAATATTTGTATTGCTTTCTTTTACTATATCAAAAATTGCAGCAATTGCATCTGCAGTATTTAAATCATCATCCATGGCTTTAATAAATTTGTCTTTTAATTCATCAAGGCTTTTTGCAATTTCTTTTTCCTCATGAGAAATTTCTGTTTTTGTAGCATTTTTATTTAAATATTCTAAATTATCAATACAAGTATAAATTCTCTCTAGTCCGCTTTTAGCTTGTTCTAAAAGTTTTCTGCTAAAATTTATGGGATTTCTGTAGTGAGCAGAAAGCATAAAGAACCTTATCACTTCATAATCAAACTCTTTCACAATATCCCTTACTGTAAAAAAGTTCCCTTTGGACTTAGACATTTTTTCATTGTTCACATTTATAAAACCATTGTGCATCCAGTACCTTGCAAAAGGCTTTCCATTTGCTGCTTCGCTCTGTGCAATTTCATTTTCATGATGGGGAAATATTAAATCCTGTCCCCCACTATGTATATCAATTGTCTCTCCTAAATATTTGTTTGCCATTGCTGAGCACTCTATATGCCATCCCGGTCTGCCTTTTCCCCAGGGACTTTCCCAATAGGGCTCTCCCGGCTTGTGTTTTTTCCACAAAACAAAATCCATAGCATCTTGTTTTTTAGAATCAACTTCTACCCTAGAACCAAGTTCTAAATCTTCTATTGACTGGTGAGACAATTTCCCATACTCTTTAAATTTCTGAGTGCTAAAATACACATCCCCGTCCACATTATATGCAAAACCTTTTTCTTCAAGTTTTTTTATAATTTCTATTATTGCATCTATATTTTCAGTAGCTTTAGGATGAAGAGAAGCTTCTTTTATACCAAGCCCTTTTGCATCTTTAAAATATTCATCAATGTATTTTTGTGCAAGTTCTTGCACCTCTATTCCCTCTTCATTTGCCCTTTTTATCATTTTATCATCAATATCTGTAAAGTTTTGAATAAATTTTACATTATAACCTTTATATTCAAGGTATCTTCTCAAGGTATCAAATATAATAAAAGGTCTTGCATTTCCAATATGAAAATAATTATATACTGTTGGCCCACAGGAATACATTTTAACTTCCTTTTCATCAAGAGGCTTAAAGTCTTCTTTTTTTCTAGTCAGTGTATTGTATATCTTCATTATTTATCTCCTTCCTATTATTGCATCCCCTTTTTAATGTTTCCTTAGATAATTTAATTGTTTCGCCATCCATTTTTATGCCATTTTTCTCCAATACCTTTTCCAGTTTTTCCAGCTTCTCAACAAGCCTACACAACTCTTGTGATATTGGGTCACCTATATTTATCTGATCAAGTTCAACTGAAGGTGCAATCCTTTGGTCACCTCTTTTTACTGCCTTTCCTGGAACACCTACCACTGTAGTATTAGGCTCTACCTCTTCTAAAACTACAGAATTAGCACCTATCCTTGCATTATCTCCTACCTTAAAGGGGCCTAGTATCTTAGCACCCGTACTTATAAGCACATTATTACCCACTGTAGGATGCCTTTTTCCTTTATCCTTCCCAGTACCACCTAAAGTTGCATTATGGTATATGGTACAATTATCCCCAATTTCAGCAGTCTCCCCTATAACAATGCCCATTCCATGGTCAATAAAAAGCCCTTTCCCTATTTTAGCACCTGGATGTATTTCTACACCAGTTAAAAACCTGTTAAACTGGGAAATAAAACGGGCAATAAAAAACAACTTTTTATTGTAAAACCAGTGGGCAATCCTATGAAGACATACTGCATGAAATCCTGAATACAGTATAATAACTTCAAAAACTCCCTTTGCAGCAGGATCTCTTTCGGCAATGGATTTTGCATCTTCAATAAATCTTTTAAACATAAATAAAACCTCTCACATTCCAACTCATCTTAATTAATATAAGTATTCTCTTAAATATGAATACTCTTACTATACTATTATTATATCTACCAAAAAGTGCTCCTAAATAATCAAAATTTTCAAATACAGCAACAAGGATATCAGTTGAAACACTTTACTTAAAATCATCGCCTATAAATTATTTATCATTTTACCAAAATCATAGTACAAAGTAAATAGATAAAATCAAAGCATCCCTAGGCTTACAGATAATTGTCCCTTATCCAGTTTATACGCTTAATAATTTTTTCTTTTCCTAAAACAGGTATTATGTCATATAGCTCTGGTCCGTGCATTTGTCCTGTCAGCATTACACGAATAGGCATAAATAAATTTTTCCCCTTTATCCCTGTTTCTTTTCCAATTATTTTAAATATGCTCTTCCCAAATTCTTCATCTATAACCTCTGCCTCATTAACTTTAGAAATTAATGTATCCATCAATTGGGGAACTTGCTCACCTTTTAATACCTCCAATGTTTCATCATTTTCAGGAGATATCTCATCATTAAAAAAGACTTTTACTTTTTCTGTTATTTGTCCAACATATTCTAAACTGTGTTTTACAGAATTGACCATATTTTTAATCCACTCATATGTTTCTTCATCAACTTCCTCACCTATAAGTTCCGCCTTTTTAAGATGAGGTATAGCCATATCAGTTATTCTTTCTATAGACGCCTTTTTTATATACTGTGAATTCATCCAATTGAGTTTTTCATTATCAAAAACTGCTGGGTTTTTTGATACTCTCTCAAGAGAAAACTGGGATATCAACTCTTCAATGGTAAAAAACTCTTCATCACCCTCAGGGGACCATCCCATAAGAGCAAGGAAATTCACAATAGCTTCTGGTAAATACCCTAAATCTCTGTATTGCTCAACCCATGTAGCCCCATGCCTTTTGCTCATTTTAGTTCTGTCATGTCCTAATATCAATGATACATGAGCAAACTGAGGTTTTTTAAAACCTAAAGCATCATATATGAGAATTTGCCGTGGAGTATTTGAAAGATGTTCCTCTGCTCTTATAACATGAGTTATACCCATAAGATAATCATCAACTGTAACTGCAAAGTTATAAACAGGGATACCATCAGATTTTACAATTATAAAATCCCCTACTCCATTGCTGTCAAATTCCACATGTCCTCTTACTATGTCATCTATTTCTATAATCTGATCCTTAGGGACTCTTAGCCTGATGGTAGGTTTTCTGCCTTCCGCCTCATATTTTTTTATTTGTTCTTCTGTAAGATTGCTGCACTTTCCAGAATACCCAAGCATATCTGAATTTGCTTCTTCAAGGCGTTTTCTCTCTTCTTCCAATTCATCCTGGGTACAGTAGCAGTAATATGCTTTACCTTCTTCTAAAAGTTTGTCTACATATTTTTTGTATATTTCTCTTCTTTCTGTGGATCTATAAGGTCCATTTTCTCCACCTGTATCTATACCTTCATCCCAGTTAATTCCCAGCCACTTTAAATCATTTATTATAACTTTTTCCGACTCAATTGAAGATCTTACCAAATCAGTGTCCTCTATACGCACTAAAAATTTACCATTGTTCTTTTTTGCAAATAAATAATTAAATAATGCTGTCCTGGCTCCACCTATATGTAAATGTCCTGTAGGACTAGGAGCAAATCTAACTTTTACCATTTTTTCACCTTCTCCTCTCATTACTCTTTCATTTTTTTAATTTTATCACAGTTATTATCATATTTAAATATTACTATTTGTGCAAGGTATATATATTCTTTGCAATTTGAATAATTATAATAATATTAATAAATAATAATATTGATAAAAGCTGATATTTTTAAGCTTTTATAATTATACAGCCTTTGAAATGAATTTGAAAGGAAGTGGTTTCGTGGCAAATTTAAACAATGTACGGACAGAAACTTTTAATATTACACATTTTATAATAAGAGTGGTGGTAGCTGGTGTTGTATTTGCAATTACATCTTATGTAACTAAAGGCCTTACCATATCAGGATTTTGGCCTCTTGTGGTAGCTTCAATTGTTCTGGCAATACTTGATTACGTTGCAACAAAAGTATTTGGTGTAGATGCAACACCCTTTGGAAAAGGAATTACAGGTTTTATACTGGCTGCAATAATAATCTATGCTACACAATTTTTTGTTTCTGGATTTGAAGTTTCTTTTCGGGGTGCTTTAATTGGCGCTTTGATTTATGGTATTATTGATGCTGTCATACCAGCTAAGACAATGTAATTTTCATAAGCTTTCCATTGCTTTTAACCCATAAAATATATCTACGGAAAAATATAAGGAAAAGAAAGCCACCAGTTATTAGGAGGCTTTCTTTTATTAAATGTACCCAAAATGTCGTTTCCCTATATTCTGACACCTAGCCGCAACTAGGTGGGTGTCCTGTTAAAAATTTCTGCCTTCCCCTGCCGTGGCTTATGCTTTTTTGCATAAGTCGGTATTAGCTTAGGGCCTGACATACGTTTTCAAACACCAGACTCCCTTATGTCAAATGTAGGTTCAAAATTATAGTGTACTTCGAACATTTCAGGCTAAACTTTAATGTAGTTAGCTTAATGACATTATAACATTATACCAGCCCTAATTTCAAATAACCGAAAATACTGTTTAAAGCTTTTATGCTAAGTAAATTAATGCTAGGCTTTTAATTTCTTAAATATTCAACTTTATTATAAAAATTTTAAATTCCAATTTTATTTTCCCTTGCATAATAAAACAAGTACTGTTGAGCAAATCCCGATAAACGCCCAAACTTTTCTCTTGCCATTTTTTGAATATCCTTTAATCCTGTTTTTTTCTTAAAATATATTTCCTCCATCACTCTTTTAACCCACACATCTGTGGGAAATACATCTTTTTTGGTGCCACTATAAAGTAATACACAATCTGCAACTTTAGGACCCACCCCTGGCAACTTCATTAAATACTCCCTGGCATCATCTGTATTCATTTTTTCAATATTTCCTAAATTTATACTTTCCCTTTCCACCATTTCTGAGGTGCTGTGTACATATTTACACCTAAAACCTGCTTTGCAAACCTCTAAGTTTTCAAGGGTGGAATTGGCTATCTCTTTAGCCTCTGGAAATGTATAATATTTTCTTTCGTTCATATAAATTTCTTTCCCGTAAACCTGGGCTATCTTGTCAACAGACTTCATTATTCTAGGTATTCTGTTATTGGCAGATATAATAAAAGAAATCAGTGTTTCCCACAAATCCTGCTTTAAAATTCTTATACCCCATCCAAATTCCACGGCTTTTTTCATTACTTCATCATTTACAATATTTTTTTTAATATCTGAATAATCTGTCCCTAAGTCAAAATAATCATACCATATGTTTGTAAAATCTTCCACATTGGAATTGTATATTTGAAGCCTATCATTGCAAAAACTTACATTTATTACTCGTCCTTTTGCAACCCCTGTATAGCTTCCGTCTATTTGTCTAATCCATCTAAAACACTGTCCACATTCAAAAGTATGAACAAGATTAAAATCTTTAATTCCTTCTACTAATACTCTATTGTCTTTTTGAATTATCTTGTATCCTTTATATTCCATATCATATCCCCTTAAACTATTTTCCCCTGTATTTCATTATCATATATATAATACCCGGTTTTTCTGTTATAATTTAAATTAATACTACTTTTAGAAAGGAATTTGTTTATGAAAGAAAAAATCTATACTATACCTGTTACAGATGCATTTAAAAATGACTGTGAATGTCCCATGTGTATTTTAGAGAAAAAACTAGAAGATGAAAATGTGGAATATATTTTAGGTCCTTTTTTAATGGAACCTGAAGGAAGAATGCAAACCAATGAAGAAGGCTTTTGCCAAAAACATTTTGAAATGCTTTACAACACGCAGGCAAACAGGTTAGGCTTAGGTTTAATTGTTGATACCCATTTATGTGAACAAAATAATATTTTGAAAAAACTGTATGATAAAAATGAGGAAATTTTAAAAAAAGATTCCCAAATATCTACGATAAAAAACTTGTCTGGAAAAATCACTTCAAAACAGACAGAGTCAAAAAAATTTGTAGATGAACTTATAGAAAAATTAGATAAGTTAAATAAATCCTGTACAATTTGCAATAGACTAAACAAAACCATGGACAGGTATGTGGATGTAATACTGTATTTGTACTTTAAGGAAGAGGATTTTAAAAATTTGTTTGATAGCCAAAAAGGCTTTTGTTTAAAACATCTTAAACTTCTTTTAGAAGGCACAAAAAAATATCTTGCTCCAAAAGAAACAGCAATTTTTATAAATAAACTTATGTCAATCCAAATTCAAAACATGGAACGTATACAAGAGGAAGTTAACTGGTTTACCAAAAAATTTGACTACCGCTATAATGATGCCCCTTGGAAAAACTCAAAGGATGCACTTTTAAGAAGCATTCAAAAGCTTGTAGGTTACTCAAACTTAAAATAATCATTTTTTGGGTTTTTGTTTTTTAGACTTTTGTTTTTTAGATTCTTGTTTTTTAGATTCTTGTTT
>JAAYTS010000165.1 GCA_012517995.1 Clostridium sp. | reverse complement strand
TGGCATGTAATCATATGGGGGAGGCTTGTTGTAAACTGGATTCTTGAAAAAGTTTTTTCTCTGTTGGATAGTGTTTTTTTATCTTTTTTAAGGTGGGGAAAAAACTTTCCCCTTTTTGGGGAATTATTATTGACAACAACACTTTACACCGTTTCTAAACATCATCAATGAATGGTATGCCAAGGACACGAGCAAGAAAATCCGCTCCGTCTTTAAGTCAAAAGGACAGTCCGGCAAGCCACTCTGCACCAATACACCTTACGACTACACTAAAGACCCAGAAGATAAGATGCATTGGATAGTTGATGAAGATGCTGCTAAAGTGGTCAAAGAGGCATTTCGCCTTTGTATGCAAGGTTATGGTCCTACGCAGATAGCTAAAGAATTTAGTGAAAGAAAGATTATGAATCCAACAGCTCACGCAAAGGCAAACGGAATCAGCATCCCTGACAACAGAGGCCATGACGATGATTACATCTGGCGAGGCAGCACAATTGTTCATATGCTTTCAAGGCAGGAATATTTAGGGCATACGGTAAACTTCAAGACCTATCGCAAGTCCTACAAAAATAAGAAGCAGCTGAAGAATGACCCGTCAGAGTGGCATATTTTCGAGAATACTCACGAAGCAATCATCGAGGAGCCAGTGTTCGAGGTAGTCCAGAGAATCCGCGATGGCAGACGCAGGCTTACACCGATGGGAGAAATACCAATACTCTCTGGTATGTTATTTTGCGCTGACTGTGGTAACAAGCTGTATCAAGTACGCCACAGAGGTTGGGAGCATGACAAAGAGCATTTTGTGTGTGCTACCTACCGAAAGATTAAAGGCGGCTGCAGTTCTCACCAGATACGCAATGTAGTAGTTGAGGAATTACTCCTTGACGGCATTCGCCGCGTTACGGCCTTTGCCAGAGACCATGAGGATGAATTTGTGGAGCTGGTTACCAAGAAAACAAGGATAGACCTTGATAGGAGTATGCGTGATGGCAAACGAGAATTAGAGCAGTCACAGGCCCGTATCAATAAGCTGGATGACATTATCCAGAGGCTTTATGAGGACAATATCGAGGGTAAGATATCCGATGAGCGTTTTGCCAAGATGACTGCCAATTATGAAGCTGAGCAGCATACCCTTGAATACCGAGTAGTAGAACTGAAATCCAACATGACCACAGAAAAGGAAAGTGCACTGGGAGTAGAACATTTCCTCGCCTTGGTGCGAAAGTACACAGATATACAGGAACTCACAGCGGAGATTATCCGTGAGTTCGTTGAAGAAATCTATGTATACAAAGCAGAGCGCATTGATGGCAGACGAGTACAGCGTATCAAAATCGTTTATAACTGCATTGGCGAGTTTGACCCACCGGTTTCTACATCCACCAAAGAACAAGAAAAATCGGCATAGCCGGTAATTAAACCAAACTATGCCGATATTTTTCCGAGATTAAAAATCCCTAAGACTAACCCCCAAAAAAGGGGCTTTTTTAATTTGCTATAAACAATAATTTAATCATCCAGTTTTTCTAATAATACTTCCCGGCCTTCTTCGTCAATGTAATATCTGTGAGTAATGGCTCCTTTAGCTATATCTCCATATGCCCAATATGTACTGGGGACATCTGGGAAGTTTTCTTTAACCCCGTACAATGGTCCTCTATTTAATGCTCTGTTTATTAGTGCAACGCTTTCAGCTCGTTTAATGCTATTCTGAGGTTTAAAAGTTCCATCTGGATAGCCATTGATATAGCCAGAATCTGATAATTTTTCAATATATTTTTGTGCCCAATGCCCTGCACAATCATCAAACTTATTTTTTACTTGTAGGGGTTCTTCCAGCTCCATAAATTTAAAAACAACTGTTGAAAATTCAGCTCTGGTAATACTGTTATTAGGCTTAAAAGTTCCATCTGGATAACCGCTAAACAAACCTATATCTGAAACATATTTAACTGCCCAAGTTGCCCAATGGTCATTTGGTAAATCAGTATAGCTTATATTATTTTTGGGTTGAGTGTTTTTATCTGCTTCTAACAAATTAGCAAATATAACTGCTGCCTCTGCTCTGGTTATACTATTTTCAGGTTTAAAGTTCCCATCTGGATAGCCATTTAAGTACGCCTTATGTATACCTTCCTCTCTACTGCCTGGCACTGGATCAATTGGCACATCTGAGTCATCAAACTCTCCATCTTCGCCATGGGAATCTTTATCTTTATCTTTATCTTCATCTTCATCCTCATCTTTATCCTCTATTGTTGTAGAACCTCCTTTACTAACTTTTACACCACCTTTAGTAAAATTAGTAGGCAATAATACTAAATCATATCCCGAAATAGAAATATTATTTCCTAGATCAATATAACTCATTCCTTCACTTGCAGAATCTTTAACTTTAAAAACTATTGTGTAAAAATCACCATCTGATTTTATTAATTCTTTACCATATCCCGTCTCATCTACAAACATTACTGCTATTCTTCCTGATTTATTAAGATTAGATTTTAAATTAACATTTGGATTTGTGACTATTTTCCCTGGTTTTATTTCAATAACTTCTAAAACATTTTTATCAAAAGTTAATATAAAATCACAATTATTAATTCCTGAATCAGGTATATTTGAAAATTTCACTGGTACTTCTACTTTATCCCCTGGCTTAGCTTCTACAGTATCCACTTTCACATTTATGCTATTATTTGCTAATACTGGAGCATTCAATAATAAAATATTAGTTAAAATAATTACTACAAGAATAGAAATATAAGTCAATGATACTTTTTTTACTTTCATAGTTAGACCCTCCCTAAAATAAATAAAATCAACATATTTAAATTATTTATTTAATTATATGTTGTTTTTTAGTTCTTTGATTTCATTACCTATGATGTTAATATTATTCAAAAAATCATTGTACAACTTATGCTTTTTTTAGTTTTATTTTTTAAAACACACCCATTTATAAAATATTATACCTTGTCCATTCTATTTACATATATCTTTCGTTTACAGTAATCCACCTCCTGATAAAATATTTTTAAGCTTATATAATAAATATTTTTATTAAAATCTGGTAATTAAAATAGATTTGTTAAATATTGGTTTGAAGTTTGTATTACTAAAGAAGCCATAAACCCACATACTGCAATCTTAAAAGAAAATCATCAATATCAACTTCCCCTAAAATAATTTAACCTTTATAGAACCCATTGTGTAGTTTTATAAAAGAGATTATATACATAATTATAAGACATTTTTAGTAAAACATCAAGATATTTTATTAATAAGTTTGTGTCAAGTAAAAGTGTGCAACTTTTCTATCTTTCCTGAAAACAATTTAATTTGACTTTTTAAACAGGCTTTGCTCCGTTAAAATTTATTTAGTAATACATCAAAAATATAATTACTTTTTTCTTTGCATCAAAACC
>JAAYTS010000306.1 GCA_012517995.1 Clostridium sp. | reverse complement strand
ATGTTGGTCTGGAATGCAATATCATTGATTATTGTAATCCGGTTGTTGATCTCATTAATTGAATCCCAACTCTTTTTGCCGGCTATGGTTAGCGAACTAATCATTGAGCGCACTTTTTCAGACAATTGTTGTGTCTGAAGGGCGTTCATAGTATTCTGAATTATGTTGGATGCCATCTCTTCCATTGCTGACGACACCTCCTCTGCCGATACCGCCTGCTCGTTGGCTCCTTTGGATATTTGAAGCGAACCGGCACTTACCTGCTGACTAGCTGCAGCAATCTCATCGGAGCCCATGCTGATACTCCTTACTACCTCACGCAACTTGCTTACCATCGCCTCAATAGCCTTTGTCAAGGTACCAATCTCATCCTCCTGATCCATATCTATGCAGGCATTCAGATTTCCTTCTGCAATCTCACGTGTATAACTGATTGTCCTTGCAATTCCATTATAAATGGACTTGGTGACGAAATAGTTAATCACAAGAACCAATATTATTGAAAGGAGTACGAAAACAATTATGGAGTTGCGAAGATGGCTTACTGATGCCAGTATCTCCTTTTCCGGAACAGAAATAATCACATATGAGTCGAGCTGCGGGATGTATCTGTATTGTTGAACTTTGTAAGCGCCTTCCCACATATGTTTGACCGTCCCAACTGTATCCCCCCTGGCTATCACTTCCCTGAATGCCGGCACTTCTGCAATACTACGTCCTTCATATGTTGGATGCACCAGCAAAATACCTGTCGCATCAACCAAAAAGGGATAACCTGTGTCGTAATAGGTTTTCTTTGAAAACAAATCCCTGATTATACTAACATCTTTTTCAGGCACTGTAGCTACTACATAGGCCTCAATCTTTGGTATATAACCATAGTAGTGGATTTTCATCTTACCATCCCAGGGGTATTTAATTTTCCCCATATCTTCACGTCCTTCGAGCACCTGCTTGAATGCAGGAACCTGTCCTATGCTTTGTCCCTCCATTGTGGGGTGAATTATCATCTCACCTGTAGCGTCAACAAGGAATGGATAACCACTTTCATAATAAACTTTGTGGTTGAACATTTCTTTGATGCCAACCATATCTTTTTCATAAACACCCACAAATACGGCACCTACTACCTTGTCATTGTAAAAGATTGGTCTGAAAGCTGTAAGGTACCATCTCTCTCCCATCTTGATTCTCCTGAACACCTCTTCTCCTCTGGCTATTGCCTGAGCATGTTCCACCTCCATAGGAAGATAACTGTTTTGTATTCTGCCTCCCTGTTCATTGGCAAGTGTAGTTACCAACCTCAGAAAACCCTTGTCGAATCTTTGAAAGATTGTAACCTCTACACGACCAAGTTCCTTAATCTTTTCCGCAAATTCAACATCTCCATAAATAGGTGTATCTCCAAGTCTTCACACATCCAGTGTCACCAACTCAGTTTCGCCGGTAACCTGATTAACCGCTTCAACCTGCAATTTTTCTCCCCGCTTCTGGTTAAGCT
>JAAYTS010000164.1 GCA_012517995.1 Clostridium sp. | reverse complement strand
TTTTGAAAATTTTCTTATTATGCATAACCAATTTATCATCGGGCTTTACTTTTTCCGCTATACTATTATATTTAATTGCCTCCTTTATGTTACCTAATTTAAAATAGCAAAAGCAGAGTTCTATACAGGGTATATAATCATAGAAATCATGTAATATTGATCCCCAACTGACTTTGGGTTTTTCAATACTATACGCCAATTTAAACCAAAAAATTGCATTGGCATAATTTTTTTGGCCTTTATAATAAAAACCTATCATACAGCATATTTCTGCTCTGGGGGCGCCATGTTCAAAGCTTCTCAAAAGACTTTTTAAAGCTTTTTTATTTTCTTCTCTCTTTTTATAAATATTGTATAAATCAATACACGCATCTACATAATTTGATAGTAAACCACCTTCTTTATCTAAAAATTTATCATAATATTTTATTGCCTCATCATCTCTGCCATTTTTGTGCAATTCCCTGGCATAATAAAATAACTCCCTGTGACTTAGTTTTTTTCCATTCTTTATCATGTTCTCAAATATATCTAAATTTCTTGACGTTGGTACTTTATTTTTTTTATGGGTTACAGCAATATCTGAAGTAACAATTTTACCCTTAACTTCTATGCATTCATGTACATTTCCCATCCATTTAAAACCTTTTGACCTTTTTAGAAGTCTTTCCCTATAATAGGTACAGACAGGGCTTCCGTCTTCTTTTACACCAAGGTTATACTTCATCATAACCACATCAACGGAAGGGGAAAGAGTTTTTTTTAAATTCTTTAGTTTTATAATATCTTTTGAAAGCAAAACATCGTCAGCATCCAACCACATGATGTAATCCTTTGTGGCTTTTGAAAAGGAATAATTTCTTGCAGCTGAAAAATCATCAATCCACTCAAAATCGTAAATATTTGATGTATAAGCTGAAACAATTTCCTTTGTCCTGTCAGTTGAACCTGTATCCACGATAATTATTTCATCCATAATATCTTTTACACAGTCAAGGCATCTTCCAATAACATCTTCTTCATCTTTCACAATCATACACAAACTGATTGTAATCATAAAACCACTCCAATAAATTTTTAAACCTTTAAACCTCTACATAATACCAATATATGTAACATTATTAAACTTGTGATTATAATACTTAATTAAAAGAAAATTTCATTTGCAAAAATTTTTGTGAAGAATACTAAAAATGAGCCCATTTCTTTTGGAGAAATGGGCTCACAATAAATTCTATATTCCTATAATAAACTACGTTTAAGGTGCTATTACAATCGGCGAAAGATCCTGGTTGGTAAATATATTTGAAGGAACAAAGATAGATGGAGCCAGAGGATCATTTTCATTTTCTATTCTAGCACCTACCCAGCCATAAACCCCATCAACCAGTCCTTGAAACTGAATTTCAACCTGTGCTAAATCTATGTCAGAACCATTTGCAGGAAATGCAACTGTGGTCGTTGTATTAGGAGGTATAACTAGAAGTTGAGAGGTAGTACCAGTGATTGCACCGGTGGAATCAAATATAATCTGGGTTACTGTTACTTCCACTTCTTCTGCAGTTCTGTTCAGTACATTTACAAGGACACTGCCAGCATCTTCATTTAATACAAATGCTCCTGTTGTAAAATCTTCACCGTTGGCTAAAGTGTCAAGTATCTGGATTATCTCAGTTTTTATCTCTGCCAAGCCAAAAGTCGGACTTAACACTGCATCTTCTATTGCGGATACTTCTGATTTTATTTCTTCTAAACCAAAGGTCGGACTTAAGATCGCATCCTCTATCGCGGATACTTCTGTCTTTATCTCTGCCAAACCATAAGTTGGACTTAACACTGCTGCTGCTATGGCACCTACATTAAAAGTCGCACCCAGCAATACCTCCTCTATTGCAGCCACTTCTGACTTTATCTCTGCCAAACCATAAGTTGGACTTAGTATTGCTTCTTCTATTACCGCTATTTCTGTCTTGATTTCCTCTAAACCAAAAGTTGGACTTAATACCGCTTCTTCTATGTCTGAAACCTCTTCTTTTATTTCTTTTAATCCATATTTAGAATTGGTTAATAGTTTTAGTATTTTCTCTGTATTTTTTAAACTTTCCTTTTGTTCCTCAAGTAGACGACAAATATACTTAATAATATCACAATTATCATATTTGTATGGTTTGTCACATTTCTTGCCTTTTTTGCACTTTGGTTCGCACTTGTCGCATTTACCACAATCATTTACTGACATTTCACTCCAAAAATAACGATTGTCACCTGATTTGTCTGACTTATTTTTGTCCATAAAATATCCACCTCCACAAATACAAATTACTATCTATTACTATATTATGTTATGTAAACTGAATGTGTTACTGTTTATAAAATATTTTTTATAGTTCTATGTTTAGGCAATAAAATTGAAAAAGTCACATAAATTAAAACTGTGTGACCCTTTGAGCAATTTGCATACATTACTATTTTCATGCTATATTTGATAAAATTTATTGATTTGGAATCAGTGAAATTTAAACTTGTTTTACTGTTCAATAATAGTTCCGGGAGCAAGATTTGGATTTAAATATGCTTTTGGTGAAGTGCTTATTATCCGATCTATTTTATATCTATTATTTGACAAAGGAATTGCTATTATTTTTTCACCTAAATATTCTAGCTCAACATATTCATTCTCTTTGATCTGATTAGCGAAATCGCCAAATACAATTTCAACTGGAACTATAGAGTATAAAATCATTGCAACTCCTCCTTACGTCTATACAGCTTTCCATTTTTATAAAGATCTATTAATTCATATAATTTTTCTAGTGCATTAAATAGACCTCCTGTCTCATTAATTATTCCTTTTTTAACAGCTTCATCTCCAAAAAGGATAGTCCCAACATCATTGGCAAGCTCTCCTGTCTTGAGCATTAGTTCCCTAAAATCCTCCTGAGATATATTTGAATTTTTTGAAACAAATTTTACAACTCTTTCCTGCATTTTATCAAAATACTCATAAGTCTGAGGAACACCTATAACCATTCCATTTAATCGTATTGGATGTATAGTCATAGTTGCAGAAGGTGCTATAAATGAGTACTTTGTCGCAACCGCCATAGGAACTCCTATGCTGTGACCTCCTCCTAATACTAATGAGACACTTGGTTTTGACATACTTGCAATCATTTCAGCTATGGCAAGACCTGCCTCTACATCTCCGCCAACAGTGTTTAAAATAAGCATAAGACCATTTATTTCATCACTTTCCTCAATTGCAATTAATTGTGGTATTACATGTTCATATTTTGTTGTCTTATTTTGTGGAGGCAAAACAACATGTCCTTCAATCTGCCCAATAACAGTAAGACAGTGTATATTCCCTCTAGAATTTGAAATGCTAGACTTTCCAAACTCTTTTATCTCATTTGTTTCTATATTCTTTTTCTTTTCTACTGCATTTTCTTCTACATTTGAAGTTGTACTAAAGTTTACTTTGTTTTCTTTATCCAACATACCACTTCCCAAATAATTTATAATTAAATTTTATATTTTAAATAATCTCTAGATAGTATTAGCCTTTATGAATGTATTTATTCTTTCCTTAAATACAATCGGGTAGGAGGTAAATAATTATTTTATTTACCGACCTCCCACACCACCGTACGTACGGTTCTCGTATACGGCGGTTTCATAGTTTACACTCTAACTTCAAGGTAATATTTAAGAAGACTTAAATATGTTTGTGTTGAC
>JAAYTS010000027.1 GCA_012517995.1 Clostridium sp. | reverse complement strand
TAAAAATCCTCTTTTTATACATAAGTCAAAATAAATTTCGCATCTTAATATTTAAATAAATTATTTGACAGAGTATTAAACAATAATATAAAATAAAACCTGTTTAAAAAATAAAATATGTAGTATGAGGTAAAAATATGAACCTAAAAGATATTATTTCTAAAGAAGTAGATAGACGGAAGACATTTGCCATTATATCACACCCTGATGCTGGTAAAACAACTTTGACAGAAAAGCTTTTACTTTATGGGGGTGCTATAAGACTTGCTGGCTCCGTTAAGTCTAGGAAATCAAATAAATACGCAGTTTCAGACTGGATGGAAATTGAAAAGCAAAGAGGTATCTCTGTTACATCAAGTGTTATGCAATTTGAATATGGTGGATATTGTATAAACATACTTGATACTCCTGGTCACCAGGATTTTAGTGAAGATACTTACAGAACTCTTATGGCAGCAGACAGTGCTGTAATGCTTATTGACGGTGCAAAAGGTGTGGAGGAACAGACAATAAAGCTTTTCCATGTCTGCAAAATGAGAGGTATTCCTATATTTACTTTTGTAAATAAAATGGACAGGGCAAGTAAAGATCCTTTTGAGCTAATGGAAGAAATAGAACAAGTTCTTAAAATACGCTCTTATCCAATGAATTGGCCAATAGGAACTGATGGTGATTTTAAAGGAGTTTACAACAGAGAATTGTCTCAAATAGAGTTATTTGATGGTGGCAAGCATGGTCAAAACATTGTTTCATCTACCAAAGGCAATGTAGAGGATAAAGTTTTTTTAGATCTTTTAGGAGAACACTATTACAATAAATTATGTGAAGACATTGAACTTCTTGATATGGCAGGAGACGAGTTTGACAAAAAAAAGCTTGATTCTGGCAATCTTACCCCTATATTTTTTGGAAGTGCCATGACCAATTTTGGAGTACAACCTTTTTTAGAAGAATTCTTACGACTTGCTCCTAAGCCAGGTATGAAAGATTCCTCAGAAGGTATAGTAGAACCAGAATCAGATAAATTTACAGGCTTTGTTTTTAAAATTCAAGCAAATATGAATCCCACTCATAGGGATAGACTTGCTTTTATAAGAATTTGTTCAGGACGCTTTTCTAAGGGGATGTCGGTACACCATGTTAGAGAAGGAAAAGAAGTAAGGCTTTCTCAACCCCAGCAATTTATGGCACAGGATCGTGTTATTGTGGAAGAAGCCTACCCAGGAGATATAATAGGAGTATTTGACCCTGGAATTTTTCAGATAGGTGATACTTTAAGTGAAGGAAATGCTAAATTAGAATTTGAGGGAATACCTGTTTTTCCTGCTGAACACTTTGCAAGAGTTGTCCCTGCCGATACTATGAAACGAAAGCAGTTTTTAAAAGGTATTAATCAGTTAGCTGAAGAAGGAGCTATTCAGGTTTTCAAACAAATTGATATAGGTATTGAAGCATTGATTATCGGAACTGTAGGTGTATTGCAATTTGAAGTATTAGAATACAGACTAAAAAATGAGTACGGTGTAAATTTGAGAATCCAAAAACTTCCTCATAGATTTGCTCGCTGGATAGCAAATAGTAAAATAGATCCAAGAGAGCTAACTCTAACAAGTTCAACTATGATTGTTCACGATAAAGATGAAAGATATGTTCTTTTGTTTGAAAATGAGTGGGGCATTGAATGGGCAAAAGAAAAAAACAGTTCTCTTGAACTAAATGATATTGCAAAAAAAGAAGTTGTTTGATGTTAGGAAAAGATGGTATTTAAAAATTAAATAAATTTATAAAGGAGAACTGATATGTCTATTAAAACCACTTACACTAAGTTTAATGAAATTCTTGTAGAATTAAAAA
The DNA here is from genome assembly GCA_012517995.1 of Clostridium sp. Classification (GTDB taxonomy): domain Bacteria; phylum Bacillota; class Clostridia; order Acetivibrionales; family Acetivibrionaceae; genus Herbivorax. The sequence goes on along the minus strand of JAAYTS010000027.1, from coordinate 8,440 downwards.
ATGACTATACAGTTTTTGCTCCTGTAAGATTTTCTAGTATAGGAACACATTCAGACAACGATATTATAAGATATGATAAAATTGATGATGTAACCTCTATTGTTCATAATGAAAAATCCCACTTTTCACCAAAGGAAATATACTTTCCAATTACACAAATCTTATTTCATTTTTCTAATAATGAACAACATGTTCCTGAAATTGATGAGAAAAAACATATAATCATTATGCGTCCATGTGATATCAATTCTTTGTCGGTATTTGAGTCTATATTTATTAAAAACAGCAACAATTTTGAAGATTTCTATTACAAGAGATTAAGAGATAAAATCAAAATTTTTATGCTTGAATGTAAAGATGGTTTTGATTCCTGTTTTTGTGTGTCTATGGGAATGAATAAAACTGATAATTATGATGTTGCACTTCGCTTTACTGAGGATAACATTTTATGTCATATCAAATCAGAAGAGTTTCAAAGTTATTTTAACAAAAAAGGTGAAAATACCCACTTCATTCCCCAATATGTAGAGAAAAACAGCAAAACAGTGGAAATTCCAGACATTTATAAAATAACATTAGATATGTTTAATGATGATATTTGGACGGAATATACTCAAAGATGCATCGCCTGTGGAAGATGTAATTTTGTTTGCCCTACCTGTACATGTTGGTCAATGCAGGATGTACAATATGAAGAAAAAATGGGTACTGGTGAAAGAAGACGTGTCTGGGCAAGTTGTCATGTTGATGGCTATACCGATATGGCCGGGGGACATTCTTTTAGGCGCAGCAATGGGGAAAGAATGCGTTTTAAAGTATTCCATAAAATTTATGATTTTAAAAAACGTTTTGGTTATAATATGTGCACAGGTTGCGGCAGATGTGATGATATATGCCCCGAATACATTTCATATTCAAATTCAATAAATAAAGTAACTAAGTTTACGAAAGGGGAATGGGCAGATGGAAAATAATTATTTAGCACAAAAATATAAAATATTAAAAATAACCCCTGAAACTGAAATTGACTATACTTATAAAATAGAATTTGATTTGCCGGTAAATTACGGCCAGTTTTTACAAGTATCCATACCAACAGTAGGGGAATGCCCAATATCAATCTCCGGCATTGGTAATGGATTTATTGAATTGACAATACGCCATGTGGGGAAGGTAACAAATGAAATTAAAAAGCTAAAAGAAGGGGACTACATATATTTAAGGGGTCCTTATGGAAATGGTTTTTGCATAGACTATTACAAAAACAAACAGCTAATTATTGCAGCTGGCGGCACAGGACTTGCCCCTGTTAAAAGCATTATAAACTACTTTTATAACAACCCTCACCAAGTAAATAGCCTGGATCTTTTAATAGGCTTTAAAACACCTAAAGATATTCTTTTTAAAGATGAAGTAGATGAATGGATGAATTCTTCTAAAATGAATGTAATACTAACTGTAGACAAAAACGACTCTGCCTGGACGTGCAACACAGGCTTTATCACCGACTTTATATCCCATGTAAAAATCAATGATTTTAACAATGTTGAAGTCATTATTGTAGGTCCCCCAATAATGATGAGCTGCAGTGCAAAGGAATTTATTAATCTTGGAGTAAAAGAAGATAATATCTGGGTCTCCTTTGAAAGAAATATGAGTTGTGGAATCGGAAAATGTGGACATTGTAAAATTGATGAAACTTATGTATGTCTTGAAGGTCCTGTTTTTAAATACACCAAAGCAATGTCTTTAATAGATTGAAAGGTTGGTGGCTAAAATGTCTGTTAATACAAAATCAGTAAAGAAAAATGCCTGGAGAATAACAAAACACAGGGGTAAAACCGCTCTTAGGATAAGGGTAACAGGTGGGCATTTAAATGTAAAACATTTTGATCTTATAAAAAAAATTGCAAATACTTTCGGAAATGGAACTGTTCATATTACAAGCAGACAAGGGTTTGAAATTCCCCATATTGATTTTGATAACATACCCAAAATAAATGAAATGATAGCATCCTACATTAAAGAAACTGAAATTGACCGTGGTGTAATTATTGAAAACCCCTATGAAGGGTATCCTTCATCTGGCACTAGAAATATTTCTGCATGTATTGGAAACAATGTATGTCCATATGCAAATTATAATACAACTGCCTTTGCATATGAAATTGAAAAAACGGTATTTCCTAATGATTACCATGTAAAAATAGCACTTACAGGCTGCCCAAATGACTGCATTAAAGCTCACCTGCAAGATATAGGCATAATTGGGCAGGTTGACAGACAATATGATGAATATAGATGTATCTCCTGCAATGCCTGTGTAAAGAACTGCGAAAGAAGGATAACCGGGGCACTTTCTATGGTTAATTACAAAATAAAACTAGATAAAGAAAAATGCATTGGTTGTGGTGAATGTATTCTAAAATGCCCTACAAATGCATGGCATAGAAATCCTAAAAACTTTTTTAGAGTTGTGATTATGGGGCGAACTGGAAAAAGAAATCCGCGTTTGGCCACAACTTTTCTTGAGTGGGTTGATAAGGAAACCATCATTAAAGTTCTTAAAAATTTATACACTTATATAGATACCTTTATAGATAAATCAAATCCTGACGGAAAGGAACATGTTGGGTATATTGTGGATAGAACTGGATATGAAGTTTTTAAAAAATATGTGCTTAAAGATATAGAACTTCCTCCTGAGGCTAAGGTTGCTGAAAAATTAGACTTTTCAGGATATTTTTATAAAGAGTAAAATATTTGGTTAATAGCTATTAGAATAGTGAAAATAAAAATGCCAGAGGCTTAAAACCTCTGGCTGTTGGTGAGCCATGAAGGAATCGAACCTTCGACACCTTGATTAAAAGTCAAGTGCTCTACCGACTGAGCTAATGGCTCAAATGGCTGGGATGCAAGGACTCGAACCTTGGAAATGCCAGAGTCAAAGTCTGGTGCCTTACCACTTGGCTACATCCCAACGTAATGGGGTGAATAATGGGATTCGAACCCACGACCTCCAGAGCCACAATCTGGCGCTCTAACCAGCTGAGCTATATCCACCAAAAGCGTTCCTGAAAAATAGGCACAAGGCTATTTTAAGACAGATGCGACTAAATGTCAAGTATATTTTTAATTTTTTTTTATTTTCTCGACAAAAAGCCTTTATATAAGGCTTTTTAGCTTGTGTAACCTTTAGATTTAAACCATTTTAATATGCTTATACTATATTTTTCTTTAGTTTTAGACCTTGAAATTATTCCACCACCACAAACATCATACCCATCAACTATTACAAATCTTCCTGTGTTTTGGTTTGAATGGAAATTGTCGAAAACAACCTTTTCCTTTAATTTCAAAGTAACCTCTGCCACATCGTTCATGTTAACTTTTTCCACATTTTCTATGGTTTTTAAAGTGGTGGCATCAATTACTTTACTAATTGAATATATTTCACCTTCAACCTCTTGTGTAACCAACTTTATTTTGTATTTTTTATTTTTTACAAGGGGGTTTTTGCCCAGCCAAAAAACATTAACTTCAAGAAGATTAGAACCTAAAGGCGACTCTTCTTTATGTGAAATAATTTCACCCCTTTTATTAAAAAACTCATCCTCTAAGGTAATTCCTACAGACTCACCAGCTGCAGCTTCTTTTAAAGGTTCTTTAACCTTCCATCCTTCTATAGACTTTATTTTGGTAAATTTGCCTTCTGGAGATATAAGTATCTCGTCTCCTACTTTGAGCTTTCCAGATTCAATTCTTCCTGCAATTATCCTTCTGTTATCAAATTTGTACACATCTTGTATAGGAAATCTTAGTGGCTTATCTTCAGGGGCATTTTCTTTTTCAAAAAGATCCAGTGCCTCTAGAAGAGCTTCCCCGCCATGCCACTGCATTTTATCAGAGGGTTTTGTAATGTTTTCTCCATTAAAAGCTGATACAGGTATATATTTTAGTGGAAATACATCTAAATTATTTAAAAACTTATTCATTTCCTTTTTTATTTGATTAAACTTGCTTTGTGAATAGTCTATTAGATCCATTTTATTGACTATTACATATACCTTTTGTATGCCAAGAAGAGAAAGAATATATCCATGTCTTTTTGACTGTTCCTGTATACCTTCATTAGCATCTATAATAAGCAGTGCAGCTTCTGCACTTGCAGCCCCTGAAATCATGTTTTTTAAAAATTCCCTGTGTCCTGGAGCATCAATTATAACATAACCTCTTTTTTGGGTATGAAATTGAATCTGTGTGGTGTCTATAGTTATTCCCTGTCTCTGTTCTTCTTCAAATGCATCTAATAGATATGCATATTCAAATGGCTTTCCTGTTTCTTTTGAAATTCTCTTTACTTTCTCTACAGCACCTTCAGGAAGGGCTTTTGTATCATATAAAAGTCTCCCTATAACTGTAGATTTTCCATGGTCAACGTGACCTACAACAACTATTTTTAATACCTCTTTGTTAGTATCCATTTTATCCCCTCCACTATTTTATATATCCCTATTTTCATATCCTTATTTCATATATTCTTATTACATATATCCGGCTTTTCTAAGTTTCTGCATAGCATAGGCATCTTCCTGATCCTGTGCTCTTCCAGCTCTTTCACTTGTTTTTGTGTTTTTTAATTCTTGGATAATTTCTTCAATTGTTGAAGCATTTGATTCTATCTTCCCTGTGCATGGGGCACATCCAAGGCTTCTGTATCTTTTTCCATTCCTTGATAAATACAAGTCAACTAGAGGAATTTTCTCCCTTGCAATATAGGACCAAATATCAATTTCATTCCAGTGAAGAATAGGATGAATTCTTATATGGTTTCCTTTTGGAAAGTCTGTTTTAAACTGATCCCATAATTCAGGGGGCTGGTTTGTGTAATCCCATTCAGAGTCCTTATTTCTTTCACTAAAAACCCTCTCTTTAGAACGAGAACCTTCTTCATCTCTTCTTATCCCTAAAATTAAACCTTCAAATTTGTATTTTGATACCACCTCTAAAAGTGGATCTGTTTTAAGTGCCTTACAGCAAACAAGTCTCCCTTTATCAGGTCCCATTCCCTCACTTAATGCCTTTTTATTTTGGTGCACTATAAGGTCTATATTGTACTCTCTTGCTATTTTATCCCTGTATTCAATCATTTCAGGTATCTTGTAAGAAGTGTCTACATGTATAAATGGGAAAGGACAATGTCCAAAAAACGCCTTTTTTACCAACCAAAACATTACAGTAGAATCTTTTCCAATAGACCAAAGCATACCTAGTTTGCCAAACTTTTTATATGCTTCTCTTAAAATAAAAATACTCTGTGCTTCTAAACGATTTAAATGATCCATAATATGACCTCCCTCTAATATGCATTTGCTTTCCTTTTATTAGTTGTTATAGTTTTTTCTTCTCCCTTTGGATTTTTAATAATCCAGTGGGTTAAGTTGCCCTCTTTTTCTACATAAAGGGTGCTGCCCCGTCCTCCAATATCAGCGCCCAAGAAATACTTTATTGCCTTAAAGGCACACTCTTTCACACATGAGGTACAGCCCCAGCAGTCTTTATGATATCTAATTATGGTTTTACCCTGACTATCAGAATAAAGAAGATTTCCCGGACATACTTTTCTACATAACCCGCATGCAGTACACTTTTCTCTTTCAATTATGATGCTCATAAATATCATCCCTTTTTACTAAACTTCTAAATATTATTTTTATCTGTCCATCCTGGTATATTGAATTTATAAATTTCAAAAAATTCTTATCATCTTTTTTTGGATAATCTTTATTCTCCTGAAAGGCTCTCCATCTTGTTTCTTTTCTCTCTTCTAAGTGTCTTATAAGTACTTTGCATACAAACAATCTGTCTATCACTTCAAAAATAAGCATAAGTTCATGCATATCTTTTGCTTTTAAAGCTTTTGAAAGTTCCAAAAGTTCATCTATTTTTGATTTTGCAATTTGAAGTTTTTTTAGGTTATAAGAGTATCCATCATAAATGCCTCCAGCATATTCATCCATTATCTTTTGCATAGCCTCTTCAATTTCTTCTATGCCATAAATTCCTGACTCTTCTTTCAAAAAACTTTTTACCTCCTTTAGCTTATTTTCCACCTCGCTACTGTCTACAGCTTCTTCTTTCACATCATTTATATATTTTAGTGCTGAAAATGCAGCTATTTCAGCTTCTGCAAAGCATCCTGTCACATATTTTTGAGGACTTCCCCCTGCAACATCCCCTGCTGCATATAGCCCCTTAATGGTTGCAGCCCTGTTTGTATCCACCCAATATCCACTTCCAGTATGCCCTCCTGTTATATAAGGCTCTGTACCTTCAATTTCAACATCTCTAAAAGAAGGTAAATTATTTGTTTCAATCCATTTGAGAGTCTGTGCAGGAGCCATGTTAAGGTATGCTTTTAAAAGTTCTTCCTCTTCTTTTTTTGAAATTTCTGATGTTTTTAAAAAACAGGGTCCCTTTCCTCTTCTGTTCTCCTCAACTGTTGAAAAAAGTCTCATTGAGGTTTTATTTGAACCATATTTTTTTTCATACTCTTCTCCGTCACTGTTTATCTGAGGTGCCCCTACTCCTTGAGCAATTGTACCTGTAGGTGCTATGGTGTCTTTGCACCTTAGAGCAATAAATCTCATTTCAAAGGTTGTCATTTCTGCACCTGCTCTTTGATATTAGGGTTATTTTCTACAGCTTTTGCTAAAATGGGTTTTATATTCTCCCCATTTATTTTTATGTTTCTAGTACCTCTAGAAACATACTCTCCCTTTTCGTCCTTTTGTATTACAAGTCCTAGACTTTCTATTTTTTCTGTCACACTGTTAAGTCTTTTAGAAATTGAATAAACAAGATCTTCTCTTATTAGATCTTCTGAATCTTTTTTCACATATTCTAAGTAACTTTCGGGAGTTTGCCCTTTTACTATATAGGCATTTAGTGCATTTACTCCTGCTGCTAAGCACCCGCTTCTTTTTATATTTGCCTTTTCTGCAATTATTACTTTAGAATTGGAGTTTTCTCCAATGGTAATTGCTGCAAAGCATCCGGCAGTTCCCCCTCCTATAATTAAAATATCTGTTTTTAGCCTATTAGTTTGTAATTTCAAACATCTCATCCCCCTTACTCATAGGTTGTTTAAAGCCTTATTAAAACCTTCTTTCTTTAATACCAATAAAATCTCTTTAAAATTTATAAATTGTTGTTTAAACTAGCATTTATTAAGCCCCCATTTTTCCCTTATACCTGTTTCAATTTTTTTAAATACCAGGGCTTCAATGGAAAGTCCCATAGCTATTATCACAAACATAACAGCTACAATTTGAACAATATCCTGTCCCTCCCTTCCTTCAAGAAGCACTTTTCCAAGACCTCTTGTCGCAAGGAGCATTTCTCCTGACATTAGCGCCCTCCAGGCAAATAGCCACCCTTGTTTTAACCCTGATATAATACTTGGAAAGCTGGCTGGAATAATTACATTTAGATAAGACTTCACTCCTTTAGCCCCTAAACTTTTTGCAGACTTTATATAAATAGGATTTATATTGTTGATACCTGATATAATTCCTAATGATATTGCAAAAATAGAGCCAATGGCAATTACAAAAATAACCGCCTTTTGATTTTCTCCAAACCACAACATTCCAAAGGGAAGCCAGCATACATTAGGAAGAGTTTGAAGTCCTAACAGCAATCCACTTAAATTTTCATTTAGAAATTTAAAATGAGTTATTACAAATCCAATTAAAATTCCAAAAACAATTGATATAGTATATCCTATAAATACAGTTCCAAGGCTATCTATTATATAATCCCAAAGCTTAGAAGATGTAAATAAAACAATCAATCTATTTATTACTTCTAAAGGAGATGGAAAGTAATTTACATTCCAAAAATTAAAAGACATAGTTCCTAGTCTATAAACCAATTCCCAAAGTATCACTAGTACCAGATAAAACAGTACCTTTTTCCATACTCCAATCACTGTCAAATTCACCTTTTGCAACTTTTTCCACCTCATTTTTAAGTTGATTTTTTATTTTCCTGGCATAGTAATTGATATCAGGATTTTCTATAAGTCTAGGTCTTGAAAGTTGTATTGCATATTCTTTTTTTATTTTTCCAGGGGACGAAGTCATTACAATTACCCTATCCCCTAAGATCACAGCTTCTTCTACCGTATGAGTAACAAAAATAATTGTCTTTTTAGTTTCCCACCATATGTGCTGCAGTTCCAGCTGCAAGATGCTTCGTGTCTGGCTGTCTAAAGCTGAAAAAGGTTCATCCATTAATAATATTTCTGAATCTAGGGACAGTGCCCTTGCTATTGCAACTCTCTGCCTCATGCCTCCTGACAATTCATGTACATATGAGTTTTGAAATTCTGCAAGGTGTACTAGCCTAAGGTAATATAAAGCTTTTTCCCTTCTTT
>JAAYTS010000330.1 GCA_012517995.1 Clostridium sp. | reverse complement strand
TTATTTTATCATTTTTTTTAAAAAAGTAAAAAAACTAAATAAAATTACAAAATCTTTCGATACATGATATGTAAAAAATTTTACATATATAATTTTACATATATACTCAAAAATAAGAATTAAAATAAGAATTGCATATTCCCGAGTTTTTCACTAAATAACTAAAACAACGACTGTATAACCTTGTAGTCTTAATGGATGCAAGGAAATTTTTTGTCAAATTTTAATCTTTATATTGTTATTCTATGTCGTTCTATGTTATAATATTATTGGGTGATGAAGATGTTTTTAAAAAAGGATAAAAGACCAAATGGCCGTATTTACCTATCCATTGTAGAAGGTTACAGAGAACCTGGTACAGGTAAAACTAAGCAAAGAAAAGTTAAAAGTTTAGGATTTCTAGATGATCTACAAAAAGAATATGAAGATCCTATTTCATTCTTTTCTGACTTAGCGAAGGAAATGACAGAGGAAGCTAAAGAAAATACACTTCCTTTAGATTTCAGTTTTTCCCGTAATGAAACTATTGATACCTCTAGTGTTTTAAGAAAAAATCTTGGATTTTCTATTTTGAGCCATTTCTATCATAAGTTAGAGATTAATAAATTCTTTATTAATAGGCAAAGGAATTTAGATATCCAGTATTCTCTTAATAATATTTTTCAAATGCTTGTGTATTCTAGGGTCTTACTTCCTAGTTCTAAAAAGGCTTCTTTTGAGAATATGGATAACTATTTTTTAGATTTTAATTTTCATATTAATCATATTTACAGGGCTTTAGATTATTTTAATTTTTATAAAGATGACTTACTACTTCATATTCATGAGACAGTTCGTATGACTTATGGTAGAGATACAAGTAATGTCTATTATGATGTTACTAATTACTATTTTGAAATTAAAGAACCTGATGATTTTAGGAAAAAAGGTGTCTCTAAGGAGCATAGAACTACTCCAATTGTTCAAATGGGATTACTAATGGATAATTCAGGTCTTCCTATTACATACAAACTATTTGAGGGTAATACTAATGATTCTACTACTCTAATGCCTGTTCTTAATGAATTGAAAGATAACTATAACTTTGGTCGTGTTATTGTGGTTGCTGATAAAGGTATGAATACTGGTGAGAATATTGCCTACAATATTATTCATAAAAATGGATATATTTATTCTCAGAGTGTGCGTGGTGCAAGTGCTGAATTAAAGAATTATGTTTTATCTGATGAAGGATATGAAGAGTCTTCTGATGGATTTAAAATTAAATCTAGAATAGTAACTACAAAGATATGGGTTGAAAATACTAAAGGAAAAAAAGTGCAAGTAGAAGTAGAGCAAAAACAAGTTGCTTTCTATAGTCCTGATTATGATAAAAGAGCCAAGTACGAAAGAGAAAAGGCAGTTGAAAAAGCAAGGAAATTAATTGAACATAGCAAGAATGGAAAGATCCCACCAAAGGGTGCTCAAAAGTACATCGCCTCTAATGCTTTCAATAAAGAGACTGGAGAGATTCATACTGAGTTATCAGAATATCATTTTGTAGATGCAGATAAGATATCAGAAGAAGAAAAATATGATGGATATTATGTAATTGTAACTAGCGAATTAAAAATGCCAAATCATGAGATATTAGATGCATACAGAAATCTATGGAAGATAGAAGAAACCTTTAAAGTTACAAAGAGTGAGCTGAAAACTAGGCCAGTATATTTATCTAAGAGAGAACATATTGAAGCACATTTTTTAACTTGCTTTGTATCTTTACTTCTATTAAGATTGCTACAGATCAATACAAATCAGAACTATACTACTAAGACATTAGTTAATACAATGAATAATATTACAGGAACTTATGTTGATAAAAATTATTATATGTTCGATTATTTTAATGAAATTGTTGAAGATTTAGGGAAGATAACCGATATTGATTTTTCCAAGAGGTTCATGACATTAGGTGAAATTAAAAAAATTATATCTCACACTAAAAATTGAGCTATAGAACTACAACTTTATGACTAAATTAAAAAGCCCGTAACCTTTGATATGCAAAGATTACAGGCTGTTTTTTTATCCTTTTACTGAAAAACTCAAGATAGAAGTGAATTTTATTCAATTATTATATGGTAAAAATTATTTTATCATTTTTTTTAAAAAAGTAAAAAAACTAAATAAAATTACAAAATCTTTCGATACATGATATGTAAAAAATTTTACATATATAATTTTACATATA
>JAAYTS010000163.1 GCA_012517995.1 Clostridium sp. | reverse complement strand
AGTGCTTCAATAAATGGATTCCCGCTATATTCAGGTATCAACTGTTCCTTGTATTCTGCAACTACAGCATTAGCACCGTTAGGTATTATTACTTTATTCATGGATTTTCTTTAAAGCCTCCTTTTGTTTTCTTATCAAAAGGCTTATCGTATCATTCTCGTCCACCTCTTCCTCCTGCTCTGCCCTGCTAAACGGTATAACTTCTGCATTACTTCCTGTTTCTTTTTTATCCAGTTCGAAGGCTTCCTTCTCCCTGTTTAACATCTTTTCTAATCTCCTGTTGTTTCTAATCCCTTTTTTGCGCTTCGAATCGCTTTCATTTGATTTTTCTTCTTTAAAAGATTTTTCTGCCTCTTTTGCAATACTTTCGATTTCAGTAATTAAATCAACCTTTGCCTGCAGTTCCTTATCTTCTGCAATTTTTATTTGAAGTTTCTCCTCTTCAAGAAGGTATTGAATTTCCTCAAGATTTTTATCTTTATACCTATCCTGGTGTTCCAGGAGAAAACATTTCTCGAAGTCCATGCCATTTTGCTCCTTGATATAAATAAAGTTCATATTGCGGGGGTCATAGGAAACATCAATCTTCCATGTTCCTTTATTTCTCGCCTTTTCAAACCATCTCTCCTTAAGAGTTTTTGGTGAAGCATAATACAAGCCTTTGAATTTTATCCCCTTTGCCGTTACAGTTGCTGCATCTGAGGGCATAAGATTTAGTTTAACGATATCCTCTGGTACACTCCGCAATTTTCCCGCACAGTTTGCAATCCCCCAGTTCCATATTTCCCGTGGAATACATTCTACTTCATCAGCAACCATCATCTCTTCCCTGTCATAGTTTTTAAGATGGTACTGGTTATTATGGTACAGGGCACATTTTATGATTATCTGTGTAAACTGGTATATATCCAATTTGGCATCCAACCTGTAATCCCTGTCGCCACGCTCTCTCACATCAGGGTCAACAGTACCAGGCAAAAGCGGTTTTACCCTTATATTAGTAATTCTGAAATGCTGTTCAATAACTGCTTTCCAGTCTGCCCGATATGGGGGAGTATTCTGTATCTTTACATGTAGAGAATTAATAAGGTTTTCAACATTCTTGCCTTCAAGTTCCCCTCTGTCCGCCAGAATAGCCTCTGGCAAGTGATGGACAGGCCAGTCCTTTTCTTCAATATCTATTCCATACTCCTTGCAAAAGGCAACTTTGTCGGACGCTGCATTTGCAAGAGCCATCATAGCCCCTATCCAACTTGGCCCCTCTAAGCCAACATAAATACCAACAACCATCCTGCTGAAAACATCTATAACCCCGTAAATTACCGGTCTTCCAATTATCCAGTTCCTGTTATAACGGCTCACAAGATAAATGTCACCTACAGTTGCATCAATCTGATAGATACTTCCTGGCGCAATTGCTTCCGAAGTTGTATTGCCTAAAAGTGGTCTATACTGCTGCTCATATTTTTTACTGCTTTGTCTGGATGAAATTTGCTTTTTTAAATTGATATTCTTATAATACCAGTAACGGAATTGGGCATATGTAGGCACCTCTCCTATGGGTTTTATTACAGGAACTCTTATGCCGTTTTCTATCCTGAATTCATCACTGAAGAATTCTTTTCTCATCAGTTCATATGCAAGTTTAAGGGAATTTTTGGCGCCTGTATGATAGTATTTATTGATAGCGATATTAAATATCTTTTTTACTTCTTCATCTACATTGATTCCCTCACCCACCAGTTCCGCATTTTTTCGTCTGCGCCCACGCTTTTTGTCTCCTGCCCGTCTTTCTTTACCCGGACCTCCACATAAATAGTAGTCCGGAAGCAAAGCGTTCTTTATTTTCCCTCTCTTCCAGAATCGTTTAAGGTAGTTTGAAACAGTTTTTTCATGTAAGTTATAAATAGACGATGCTTTTAAAACAAGTTCTCTCCGTTCTTTCTTATAAAAAATCACAGGCTCAAGCGTAACCAGTTCCTTAATTACTTCCCATGCTCTATCCCGTATTTCTTTTGATTTCTCTGATAATTCTCCTTCATCAACAACCTTAACAAATGGGTCGCTATCCAATAAACCTGCAATCCCCTGCTTAATGCATTCTTCAATATCAGATATACATCTTGGGAAAGGACTTTCATTTGAATATATGTTTATAACATATGCAAGGTTTTGCTGCCTATCAAGCCACAAAATCCTTTCTACACTTTCTTTATCATTATCCTGTCCCCATTTGATTAGTGTATTTACTGCTATCATAGTATTCTCACCCTTTCTGGTAAACTCTGCTTTATAATTTCTATACTTTGGGTCGAATCATTAAGGTCGATTTTTTTATTCATGTCCACCATTATCCTTTTAAGGGCAATTAAACGCTTGAATATGTACACCCCTGACCCTGTATCTAAATTAAACAACCTGTCAAATTGGGTAGTGAAATTTCTAATCGAAGTACTGTTCCCTGCCAATTTTTCAACAAAAGCATTGCAGTAATAGTCAACCTCTTCATCTGTAAATCCTCTTTCATCAGCAGGATATAAGGATGAGTGAACCCATTCTATATTCTTTGCTTTAACCACTGGAATCTCTTTTTGCGTTACTATTCCCCAATCAATATTTTGGCTCTGCCAGTATCTCCTCTCTATTTCCAGCCTTTCTAATGCTGTCTTCCGCTCAAGTTCATAATCTGCTTTAAGACTTCTGGCAACATATGCTATTTTGCCATTTGGTTTTTTCAAGGTTATTAAAAATGATGTGGATAAAATGTATGGCGTTCCTGTATCTTTGTCTTTAAATAAATCAAAATTTAAACCAGCCTTGTTTTGTATTACTTCTTCACAATGAAACAAGGGGTAATGTTCCCTGATATCTAAAACATCATCCTCCCATTCCAACAGGTAAAAATATCGTGTCTCCGAATCCGTAAAAAAATGATGAATTCTTTTTGTTTTCCATCCAAATACACGTGATACCCTGCCTTTGCTTGGAAAATCCTGTACAGTAAGCCAGGGCTTGTAATCCTTGCCTTCCCCCTGTCCTCTTCCTTCCTGTATCCATTTTTTTAATTTATTTTCATCCCAATCTATTTTCCGTTTAGCCATGCAGATACCTCCTGAGTTAGGAATTAAGTATAAAGGATTACGGAACAAAGGAGAATGATATTGCAATGTAATTCATCCACCACTTCCTTAAGTCCCTTACCCCTTGCCTCTAAAACCTTTTTTATAATAAAACTCTTATCGCTTTTCCCTTATTCATCTGTTCTCTGAAAAACAAAATGCCATTGACTACAGTTGGACACCTTTATTAGGTGACTGTGTCAATGGCACTTTGTCCATTTCCCTTAAACCTATTCCCATTATATCATGGACCGACTTTATTTTAAACGTTAAATCTGACTTGAAATACCATGTAGTAGTCGGATAAAATTCTGTGTAACCAACATAAGGAGGTATTTTATGAGGCATAGTGTTTTTTTGACTATAAAACTGGTAATTCTCATGAGCATGTTTTTGTTACCATTTACCATTATTACAGAAAATATGTTTATCCGCTTTATTGCAGGCTCCCTGCAAGGTATATTCCTTATTATGCTTCTTTCTTTTACCGTAAAGGTTCAATCATACTTTAAAAAAGATAAGAAATATTAAAGCAATAAGAAAAAGGTTTTGGTAGGCTTAAAATCTACTAAAACCTTTTTACTATAGTCCAGTATATTCAAAAGATTAAATGTATCGTGCTGTCCTTTAACATCTCTAAAAAGACAGTATTTTCTATTAATTTGTCTTGTTCTTCAATTGAATTATCCTGCTTTTTTCTCGTGAATTTTATTCTTCTCGTCTGCCTGTAACTGTCCACAAAGGCATCAATATTATTTTCGTTTATATATCCAAGCCTTGTCCATTCATAAATCAGAAAGTCATTTGATTTAAAGGTTATAGAAGTGTTGCTCCTGTCTTTAAAGCGCTCATCTTTATAAAGTATTTCTTTAGCCTTAGAAACAAATTCATAGGTATCCCTGTCACTGCTGAAGATAGTTATAATATCAATGCTTCCAATGTAATAATAGGAAAGGATATAACTTAAAACGGCAATAGATATCTCTCCTGCATTCTTCTTCTGAATTCTTCCGTTTGAAAGTTTTCTTTGGTCTAGTCCCTCTTCATAAAACACGCTAAGCCATTCCTCATAAGGGTCTAAATCCTCTATAGGCCTATTTTATAAGATGTTTTTCTTGATAAAACTAACAAGCCTGCTCACATTGTAACAGCAGTACAGGAACAGATAGTATAATTCTGCTTCTTTGTAATCCACCAATGTTAAATAATCAACTTCATCTATAATTTGGACCTCCGAATAATGTTTTAAATCATTTATGTAACTTTTTCTATTTTCGCTATCACAAACCTCAGTCCATACCCATTGGGGGATAAGAATAATGTCATACTGGCTAAATATCTTTTCAGGGCTGACGTTCTTGCGTACCCATGTCAAAAATTCAACAGAGTTATTATCCAGGATGCAAACTTTGAGAGACATGCCCGTGGAAAGGTATTTTTTTAATTCTTTTATGCCTTCTCCTTTCATTTGGCAAGTCCCTCCACTCCTTTTTTAATTTTATTCTTTAGCGTGAGCAGAAACTGATAATTATCTTTATGATGGGAGACATCTGGGTTTTCTTTCATAACACTTTGTATTTTCTTCTCCAACCCACCTAAACTTACAACATATGAGGGTTTCACTAACTCTGCATCCAATTCCAAATCTATAAATTTTTGCACTAAGTTCTCAGGTTTATTATCAAAATGCTCAAGAATTTTTTCTTTTAAATCCAAATCATTATATTTTGTAACGGCTTCTTCAAACAGTTCTATCAGTACTGCCTTATATGGTGCCTTATATACATCCATGCATTTTATGACTCTGTCGATAAAATCTTCATCATCTAATGAATAGTAGTAATCGTACACATTGCCAAAAATCATTTTTGCAGCAAAATAATCTGCTTTTCTTTCATTTAAATCCATATCAACGGCAATGTTATGGGTCTCATCCCTTAAACTGAGGTCATAGAACAAATGGTATATTTCATGCCATGCCACAAAATATTGATAGACACGGGGCTGGGCTGTATTGATAACTGGTATTTTAATATTTCCCTTTGT
>JAAYTS010000162.1 GCA_012517995.1 Clostridium sp. | reverse complement strand
TTGCTCCAATATCCAATGGATAAGTTTCAATTTTATCTAAATCTTCAATACGGAAACCATTAGGATTATTATCATCTATTCCATCAGGAATAAATTCCATTACATTTATTTTTACAGTCACAGGTTCACCGTTTTCCATCTCAAAATCTTCTATCCTTCCAAATACTTTTTTGCCTCCCTGGGCAAGATACTGTTTCCCTTGTGTCTGTAAATCAAATATATTAAAAGGACCATTTACAAAACTAAAGCTGTTTTTTATCGTATCTATTATTTCCTGCTTAACAATTTCTGGGTTTAAAAATATTGAAGCTCCCCGCAATGTCTCATCATCATACAATAGCACTTGGGCTCCACTGTAACTGGATGTATATTCTCCTTCAGATTCGTCGCCAAAGTCATACGGAACTAAAGTGATTGCACCTACTTCCCCTTTTTGGGTTTCGTCATAAATATACCATGTAAAATCAGATAGCAATTCTTGTTTGATGTCCCAATTCTCTGGTATTTCTAAAGTAAAGAAACTTGAACCCACTACCTTAAATCCTTTGTTTGACGCCTGGGGCTTTTGGTTTCCTAAAAGTTCAATACCCTTTGCAACCTTTGAAATCTGCTTGGACATAGCTATATAGTCATCACTTAATTCTTCTTCCATAGGATACTGAACATCAGAGGGCAATCTCATATAATATGTATAACCATTACCTTGAAGAAGAATCTGCTGTGCTTGAGGCGCCTGTTGTGTATCCTTTTCTGTTATTAGTTCCCCTACATCCCTGACTATAGTAAATAGTAGACCCATGCCATTATATTGTTCATATACTTTCTTACTAAAAAAGCCAACACTGTTTCCCCATTCCTCTACTACATATCTATCCTTCCATTCTTTTGGCAATTCCAATGAAAATCCAAGAGCTTCATTTTCATAAATTGTAGCCTGGTCGCCTTCTACACCTGTTTTTCCATTGTTTTCTTCTCCTGTTTTATTACTATCTTCTGTTCTGGTTTTGGAATCATCTCCTGCAACTGCCGTTTTGCTGCAACTTATACATAATCCCATTATACCTATAAGTAAAGCAACAAGTATTAGTGAAATTATACCTTTTTTCTTTTTACGCAAATCAAATAAACTTGCAAATCTTTTTTTAAGCATCTTCTTTCCTCCTCCAAAATACGTTGAAAACACTGTCTTTCTTCTATTCCCTTTATAAACTGACATAAGTATTGCCTCGCTGTAATCTTTGCGATAATCTACGTTTTGATTCTCAACCACTGCAGCATCACAAGACAATTCTATATCTTTGTTTGCTTCCACCGACATAATATGTACTAAAGGATTAAACCAATGAGCTGCCCTGGCAAATAAAATCACTGTCTTGTATAAAATATCCCTGCGTTTTATATGAATAACTTCATGGCGAAGTATCATTTGTAAATGTTCCTTTGTAAAATCTATATCCGGCAATAAAAGAATTGGATTCCAAAAACCTAGAACCATAGGACTTTTTATTACCTTGCATATCTTTATAGGTATATTTCTATTAACCTTTATCTCTTCTAACACCCTTTGGTAAATATTCAATAATTCCTTATCTACTGCATCCCATGAAGATAATTTAATTTTTCTGCGATATGAAAAGTATACAATGAGTTGGTATAGCAAAAATAAAATACCACCTAATATCCATACAATACTTAAAACTTTTACTGTATCAAAACTTCTAGAAATAGTCATCTTATATTGTGTAGCTTCATTCTGAGACAATGCCAAATGATTGTTAACAAAGATTTTATCACTTGAGTTTTCATTTATTATGTTTGTATCTAACTTTTCCTCAATTGGCTTAGTTTGTTCAACTGGCTGTATACTTTGATGGTTATTAATGTTATCAACAGTTCTTGTTGTCTCAAATTGAGAAAGTTGTATGGGGGCATTAGGCAATGAAATATTAAAAGGTATCAAAAGCCGTACTGCCAAAACTAGCCACACCCAATATCTCCACTTTGTAGTATAGTTTTTATCCAAAATTTTTGAAAAAATCAGTAATAGTACAATTATAACTGACACAGCCAGGGTAATTTCTATAATAGTTTGAAATAGCATTTCAAACATTTACTACACCTCCCCTTTTGATTTTTCTTCAATAAACTCCTTTAATTCCTCTAAGTCTTTATCGCTGATTATCTGGTCTTGATACAGTGCTACCACCATATTTTTTATAGAGTTATCGTAAAACTTTTTTAAAAAATTTTTGTTTTTTAATTTCATGTAATCCTCTTCCCTAACCAAAGGTGTATAGATATTGCTTTTGCCCTGGCTTTCACATTTCAAAAAACCTTTATCCACTAATCTAGCAAGAAAATTTAACACTGTAGTCTTTGCCCAGCCCTTCTCACTCATAGCTTCCCTTACATAAGTAGAATTAACCGGCCCATTGCCCCTCCATATAGCTAGCATAATCTCCAATTCACTTTCAGATAACCTTTTCATGCTTATCCCCCTTTTTTTGCGTTTAATCTTTAAAGTATTTTTCAACACTGCTAAACTCCAAATCTTGAACTTTCCTGCCATATTTAATAAGGTCTGTCAACGAAGTTTGAAGTTCTCCTTCACTATTAAATAAATTCATGTCTTTTATAAAGTTATTTTTCTTATTCCACACATGTAGAACACCCCTCTAATTACATTCTACATGTGTGGAACATAAATGTCAAGAGAATTCTTTTTAAATTTCAGATGAAATATCCCTCACGCCTGGAACTCTAGGTACAGAAGACATGAAAATCTACTTTTCAAGATTACATCTTAATAGATTTGATTTTTTCATAGATAAAGACAGTTTTTGATTCTCCTTAAAATCTCACACTGGAATCTGTACAATAAACTCTGTTCCCTCTCCTAATTTGCTGTTAACTTTAACATTCCCATTGTATAGGTTAACAATATGCTTTACAATTGAAAGACCTAGTCCTGTTCCTCCTAAATCCCTGGACCTTCCCTTATCAACCCTGTAAAACCTTTCAAAAAGCCTTGGTAAATGTTTATAGTCAATTCCTATCCCTGTATCTTTTATTTTGATAACCATTTTACCTTCATCCTTATATGCATCAATAGTAACCCTTCCGCCTTTTACATTGTATTTTATTGCATTGTCAACAAGATTTAAAAACAGCTGTTTTAATCTGTTTTTATCCCCTTTTATAAATATATCTTTTGTCACTTGGTTGTAAAGAGTTACTTCTTTTTCATCTGCAATGCTTTGAACTATACTAATCACTTCATCCCCTAGACTTTTTATGTTTATATTTTCACTTCTTAAAGCAGTTTGTTTTGTTTCAATTTCAGATAATAGAAGTATATCATCAATTAGTACGTGAAGACGCTCTGCTTCTATGTCTATTATGTCTAAAAACCTCATTGCAACCTGCTTATTATTTATTGCCCCGTCTTTCAACGTTTCTATAAAACCTCTTATAGAAGTAATGGGGGTTTTTAACTCATGGGTAACATTAGACACAAACTCAGTCCTTATTTTTTCAAGCTTCCTTATTTTGGTTACATCTTGAATAAACACAATAACTCCAACAGTTTCTTCCCCTTCCGTCCTTGGTTTAACCGGGCTTGTATAAAGCTTTAATATTTTATCCTCCATATTGATATAACCACTTTCAAGAGGCCTATTATTAATAAAAGTCTCTTTTATAATGTTATTTAGCTGATTATTTCTTATCCTTTCTAACATGTTTTTTCCAATTACTCCTTTTTGCAGGCTGACTCCTAAAAAGTCCCCCGCCATCCTGTTTATTAAAATTATCTTTTTATTTCTATCCACTGCAACAATACCAGCGTTCATACTGTCCACAATTGATTCTATTTCCATTTTTTTGTCCTTTAAATCATTTATCGTCTGTTCAAGCTTTGCCGCCATTTCATTAAAAGATTCTGATAACTGCCCTAGTTCATCTTTTGATTCTATATTAATTCTTCTGTTATACTTTCCTTTTGAAATTTCTTTTGATACAAATATCAATTCATTTAGAGACTTTGTCAAAGATTTGGATATTTTAAAAGATATCAACACCACCAGCAGTATAGCTGCTAAAGTTATGAGAATTGTATAAAACCAAATAAGTTTATATATCTCATTAATTTCAATCAAAGGAAGAGAAACTCTGATGATAACCTCAGGCTGATCCATGGCAATTGCAATATATAACAGGTCTGCATTAACGGTGGTGCTTTTTCTTGTATCTTTTCCAAAACCTTCTTTTATAGAAGAATCCACCTCTTTCCTGCCTATATGATTTTCCATACTTTGAAAATCCGCTTCTGAATCACCTAAAACATTTCCCTTAAAATCAATAAAAGTTACCCGCAATCTAGTCTCTTCATCACCTTCATTAATGTATTTTGAAAAATTTTTAGATACAGAATTATAATCTATATCCTGGTATTTCCCAACATCAATCAAGTGGTACTTAATTGAAGAAGCAATATTTATAAGTTTCTTTTCAACTTCCCCTTTGTAAAATTTCCCTGCAATTGAGGATGTAAAAAAAGCTGTAACAAATGATATGCATATAAACAAAACTATGTAATACTTAAATATCCTCTTTTTCATACAATCACTTATCCTTTACTAATCACTTACCCTTTTCTGTCTGTAAATTTGTACCCAATTCCCCGTACAGTTTCAATATAAAAAGGCTGGTTGTCATCATCCTCTATTTTTTGACGCAAATGCCTGATGTGCACATCTACCGTCCTGGTTTCACCATAATAATCAAATCCCCACACCTTTTCTAAAATCATATCCCTAGACAATACTTTTCCCCTGTTTAATATTAATAATTTTAGTATTTCAAATTCTTTATATGAAAGTTCTAAAATATTGCCGCTTTTTGCAACTTCACGCCTTGCAA
This sequence comes from Clostridium sp., assembly GCA_012517995.1. Classification (GTDB taxonomy): domain Bacteria; phylum Bacillota; class Clostridia; order Acetivibrionales; family Acetivibrionaceae; genus Herbivorax. The sequence continues at coordinate 7,141 of JAAYTS010000162.1, read as the reverse complement.
AATCAACTATTATATCTCCTGCTTTTACAACTTCGTCACTGCCACTTTCAGAACTGTCTGTTCTTCTAAATATAGCCTTAATTCTTGCTACCAACTCCCTTATACTAAAAGGCTTTGTAATGTAATCGTCTGCTCCGATTTCCAGCCCAAAAACCTTATCAAATTCATCGCTTTTGGCAGTAAGCATTATAACAGGTATTTTTTCTAATCTGACATCTTTACGCAACCTTTTACATATTTCAAAGCCATCTATTCCAGGAAGCATTATATCCAGTATAAAGAGGTCTGGAACCCTGTTTTTACACTCATTTAAAAGGTCCCTTCCATTTTCAAAAACACTGACTTTATATCCTCTCTCTTCCAAATTAAATTTTACCAGTTCTTGGATGTGTTTTTCATCCTCTACCAAAAATATTGTTCTTTCAATCATACAATCTCTCCATGTTTAAATTTTTTTTCAATTGTATACTTTTATATTCTTCACTTATTTTTAAATCTTTATTTTTCAAAAGGTTTGCGGGCTTTATCATCCTTATGATAATACTTTGCAAACTTCTCATGCTCACCTGTAATATTGTATACCACCCATTCAGCAATGTTAGTTGCATGGTCTGCCATTCTTTCAAGGTATTTTGCAATAAACATAAAATTAACCGCCTGCTCTGTAGTTGATACATCATTTTTTATAATGTTTGTCAGCTCAAGCACAATTTTATAAAACAAATCATCCACTTCATCATCACTTTGGCACACTTTTCTTGCCAATTCCAAATCATTATTTACATAGGCATCAATGGCCTTATTTACCATTCGACTGGCTAAATTAGCCATTTTAGGTATATCAATTAAAGGTTTAATATACTTTTCATCTGACATTCTTATGGTTATCTCTGCAATGTCGGCAGAATGGTCAGCTATTCTTTCCATATCAGTTATAATCTTAAGTGCCGTGCTTATGGCTCTTAAATCTTTTGCCAAAGGCTGCTGCCTTGCTATAAGATTAAGACACTGCCTTTCTATCTTCTTTTCGTAACTGTCTATAATATCATCACTTTCATAAATATTTTTGGCAAGCTCCACATCCTGGTTTTTAAGTGCCTCAATGGTGTTCTCTATTGACTCTTCAACAAGGCTTCCCATTTTTATCATATCTATGTGCAGCTCTTCTAGCTCTTTTGCAAAAAAACTCCTGGTCATATATAAACACAAGCTCCTTCCGTCTTTAAATAAATTATATCAGTTTTTGTAACAAGTTCCCACCTAAAAAATAAACAGCACTTTTGGGTCTCTAATAAATTGCTAGCTAAACTACTTAGCCAAATCTTCCTGTAATATAGTCTTCAGTTCTTTTGTCTTTTGGCATACTGAAAATCTTTTCTGTTGAATTGTACTCAATGATTTCACCACTTAAAAAAAATGCTGTTTTGTCAGAAATTCTTCCTGCCTGCTGCATATTATGAGTAACAATTATTATTGTATAATTTTTTTTAAGCTCATTTATCAAATCTTCTATTTTTAATGTTGAAAGAGGGTCTAAGGCAGATGTTGGTTCATCCATAAGAAGAACTTCCGGTTCAACTGCCAAAACCCTTGCAATACAAAGTCTTTGCTGTTGTCCACCTGATAAACCTAATGCACTTTGTCTCAGCCTGTCCTTTACCTCATCCCACAAAGCTGCTCTCTTTAAGCTTTTTTCAACTATATCATTCAATTTTAGTCTTGATTTAATTCCATGTATTCTAGGTCCATATGCAATATTATCATATATAGACATGGGAAAAGGATTTGGCTTTTGAAATACCATTCCAACTCTCTTTCTAAGCCCAACTATATCACATTTTTCGTATATATTTAAATTGTCTAAATATACTTCTCCAGATATTTTTACATTTTCCACCAAGTCATTCATGCGGTTAAGGGACTTTAAGAAAGTAGATTTTCCACAGCCTGAGGGTCCAATAAAAGCCGTTACTTTTTTTTCTTCAATGGAAATAGAAACATTCTTTAATGCTTGAACATCTCCATAAAATAAATTAAGATTTTTTGTATAAATTTTATATTTATTATTTTTCATTTTAAAAATCATCCCTTTCTAAAAATAACAAAACTCTCTTCTAATTCACTTTAAGAGTTGATATTTAAGACTTAGTAGTCACTTTCTTTATACTTAAAGCTATTTTGTTTGCAGCAAAATTTAAAATTCCAATGATAATTAGCAATACTGTGGCGGTGGCAAAAGCCTGGTCAAAGGAAATTCCCTCATGGGCAAGCATGTATAAATGAACAGACAGCGTTCTTCCTGATTCCATAATTTTAGGAATTCTAGTAGCCATTCCTGCTGTAAAATAAACTGCTGCCGTCTCCCCTACTATTCTTCCCATACTTAAAACTACAGATGCTAAAATTCCTGGTATAGCAGAAGGTAATACAACTTTAACTATAGTTGTAAGTTTAGTTGCACCTAATGCTAAGCTTCCCTCCTGGTAAGATTTAGGAACAGATTTTAAAGCTTCTTCAGTTGTGCTTATTATAGTTGGCAGCACCATAATGCTAAGAGTCAGTCCCCCAGATAATAATGACATTTTAAAACCCAATACTGTAACAAAAAATATATATCCAAATAGCCCATATATTATTGATGGTATTCCTGCCAATGTCTCTATTGAAAACTTAATAGTATCTACAATCTTTCCTGGTTTTGAGTATTCAACAAGATAAATAGCTGAAAAAATTCCAATAGGAACTGATATTGCTAAAGACAGGGCTATAATATAAATTGTTGTAACAATCATTGGAAATATTCCTGTGCTGTCTCCCCTATACTCACTTGTTAAAAACCCCCAATTAATATGAGGTAAGCCTTTTATAGCTACATAGCCTACAATCCAAATTAAAATTCCCAATGTTATAAATGATACTGTACATATTAAAGTATATAAAATTTTATCTGATATTTTTTTACTCATAACCTGGCCACCCGCCTTTTTATTCCAGTGTTTAAAACAATATTTAAAATTAAAATAAATACAAATAAAATCACACCTGTTGCAAAAAGTGCCTCTTCATGAAGACCTGAAGCATAGCCCATTTCAATTGCAATGTTTGCAGTTAATGTACGGACAGGGTCTTTTATTGAAGAGGGTATGATAGGTGAATTTCCAGCAACCAAAATCACTGCCATAGTTTCACCTACTGCCCTTCCTATAGCAAGTACTATAGCTGCAATTATTCCTGATTTTGATGCAGGAATTAAAACTTTAAATATTGTCTGTATATAGCTTGCACCAAGGGCTAAAGACCCTTCTTTATATTCTTTTGGAACTGATTTTAAAGCTACTTCTGACAGGCTTATTAGTGTGGGTAAAATCATCATAGAAAGAATAATTATTACAGCTAAAAGGCTGCTTCCTCCGCCTCCTAAAGCTTTATGAATCATTGGGACTATCACAAGCAAACCAAAAAAACCATAGACAACTGAAGGTATTCCTGCTAACAATTCAACAGCAAACTTGAAAATTTTAGCTATCCAAACAGGTGCTAACTCTGCCATAAAAATAGCTGTAAATAACCCTATTGTCACTCCGATTATTATTGCCCCTAAAGTTCCTAAAAGAGAAGCAATTATCATTGGAAATATGCCAAATTCCCCTTGTGAAGGAACCCAGCTTGTTCCAAACAGGAAGTCAATAAATCCTATTTTAAAAATAGCTGGAGTACCTTTTGAGAATATATAAATAATTATTATAGCAACAGAAATTATAGAAATACATGCACATAAAAGAAATATGCTTTCTGCTGTTTTTTCAAATATATTTTTGCCTGTTGAGTTTGACATAACTAATATATCATCTCTGTTTTTAGCTTTTACATTACTATTTACCTGAACTTTTCTGTCGTAATTTCTAGCCACTATTTTTGAAGCCATTTAACAATTACACCTTCTTCCCCAAAATTGAATTTTAAAAAATTCATATAAAAATTTTCTTAATTTATCTAAAATATTAACCCTAATCTACAGCTACATAATCTTTAGACACTATCTCTCTTCCTTCAGGACTAAAGATAAAATCCAAATAAGCCTGTACATAAGGAGTCACTTCATCTTTTGTAAGCATTAAAAGTCTTCTTGAAACTGGATAATCTCCTGACTTAATTTTTTCTTCAGATGGTTCAATCCCCTCAACATTAATGGCTTTCACACTATTATCAACATATCCTAAAGATATATATCCTATGGCCTCTTCAGTACTCATAACCTTTGCTCTGACAGGACCATTCCCATTTTGGATTAACGCATTTTCTATAAGTTTGCCTTCTATTCCAATTATCTCATCGTATGCTCCTCTTGTTCCCGAACCATCTTCACGGCTAACAACAATTATTTCCTTATCCTCTCCACCAACATCTTTCCAGTTTGTTATTTCCCCTTTATATATTTTTGCTATTTCTTCCAAAGTTAAATTGTTTACGGGATTATTAGGATTTACTATTACCGCTATTCCATCAACAGCTATAGGGATTTCTGTAATTCCCCATGTCTTCTCTTCCCCATTTAATTCTCTTGATGCCATACCTATATCTGCACTTCCATTATTTACAGCTTTAATTCCAGCAGATGAACCAACCCCCTGTACATCTGTTACAACTTTAGTTTCTATGTTTGTAAAAGCATCAGCCAATAACTGTGCTAATGGCTGAACAGAAGTTGAACCAACTATACTTATATGTCCACTTAAGTCTGGCGTTCCTTCTTTTATAGGTTTGTCTTCTCCATTTGCTGGTTTATCATTGTTTCCACATGCTGCAAAAATACTCCCCATTACTAAAGTCATAATCATAACTAATGTTACCTTTTTTAAAATCCTGCCCATTTAATTTCCTCCCTCAATATCAATATTTACAATTTAGATATTAAACCAGCAAGTTTAAAGCTTTATTAGCTTTTGGTTAAATTGTGTTAAGCTTATGTTAAATCTTTGTTAAATGTGAGAATCTACTTTTCAAGAAAAAAAATATCCTGCCATATAAGCAGGATAAATATGTGATCTTTAAGATTTCTAAAAATTTAAAAGAACCATTTTATAACACTCAAAAAGCCTTGCTTCCAGGGAACTCTGTGGTTTACACCTGATTGATTTTTAAAACTGTCTAAATTATCTAAATACCACTGGTAGTTTCTTAAAAGTGCATCTTTGTTTGAGTATTTAGGCCTGTAGCCTAAAACTTCCTTAGCCTTGTCTATTGAAACAAAAGAATCTTTACCAGCAGTTTCATACACCCATGCATATAAAGGAGAAATTTTTAAAAATTCCAAAATCCTTAATGCTAAAATTGCAGGCTTTGCAGGAAATCCAATTATTCTTTTGCCAAACCCCGCCTTATCTAAAACTGCCTGATAATCTTCTTTCATTGTAGTATATTCTTCAGCACCAATGTTAAAGGTATCGTTAACTTTTTCACGTTCTAAAGTAGCCGTTAAATAAATAGCTTCACATAAATCTTCAACATCTAAAAGCTGGTATCTGTTTTTACCACTGCCAATCATGGGGAAATTCTTACCACTGCTAGCCCAGTCGTACAATAGAGCAAAAACACCTAGTCTTTCTGGTCCAATAAAAGATTTTGGTCTGATAACAGGAACACACATGCCCTTTTTTCTATATTTTTCACAAATCTTTTCAGCCTCTATTTTTGCTTCCCCATAAGGTCCTACTCCAATTAATTCATCCTCTTCCACTAGTGGATGATGATCTGGAACCCCATAAACAGCAGTAGATGAAATAAATATTACTCTTTCTATGCCTTTTTTAAAGGATTCAGACAAAACCATTTCAGTTCCACCTACATCTGTAGAATATATATCTTCCTTTGAATATAGGGGCAACGCAGCTGCACCATGTACCACTATATCAACATCTTCTAAAGACTTCTCAACTGTTTTTTGGTCCCTTACATCACCTGTTACTATTCTAATTTTATTTTTCATATCCTCATAATCAAAATCCATTATGTCAAGGGAAGTTACTTCATGCCCCTTTTCAACTAAAAATCGAATAAGATTTATTCCTAAAAAACCAGCGCCACCTGTAACTAAATATCTCATATCTATCCCCTCAAATCTTCTGTATTAATAAATCATTAATATTATACTATATACATATAATTATGTACATGGGCTTGAACGGAATGTTTAATACAGCTTTATAACACTATATACAGTTTTTTAACTATAGCATGTTTATTGCTGCAATATGTTTTTTTATTTTTACATCTTTTTTTAAAAATATACCCTAAAAAAAGCGCCTACAAACCGAATACCTATAATGAGGTATAAATAACATCAGTAAAACTTTCAATTCCTAAAAAGCGCTAATATATATTCATATTTTAAAAAATTATGTGAAGGAGGGTATCTTGTGAAAGGAATAATTGTTGAAAAAGAAAAAGAATATGCAATAGTGCTGGACAACAATGGGCAATTTTGGGAAATTAAAACTCCTCAAGACCTTAACATAGGATATGAAGTTGATATTCCTTCTAAAAAAAAGATAAGCTTTAAAACAATTGTGGCAATTACAGCTGTTATAATAATAATTGGATTGTCAGTAGGTCTTTACAGATGTTTTTCCCATTTTCGGTAAATGGAGAAATAAAACATTCAAATAAATGAAATGGAAGTATCTCAGAGAAAATTTGTCTTAAAAGACAAATTTCAAATGATTGACCCTGAAATTCCCCTATGATTACAAAAAAAAATCTAATTTATATTTATAACTGCATCTAAAATATCTTCTACTGGAAAAACATCGCAAGTCATATTCTCAGGATAAATTTCAATTCTATATCCTTTATGATTTTCCCATTGGGTCGTAAAATACTCTACTGAAGGTGTATTCCCATCTTTAGGAACAAGAAATGGTTCAAGTTCTTCACCATTTTTTTGGCAAATTATTTTATTCTGCAAAATCAAAATCAACTTTTCTGAATCATCACCATTTTTAATCGTATCCGCATTATAAGTAATATACTCTAATTTAGCATCCTCTGTTATAAAAATATACGACTCAATTGCTCTTTCAATAAGTTCTGCATTCCTATAATCCACTTTTTGACGACTGCTGTTAAGAACTCCAGTTACAGT
>JAAYTS010000026.1 GCA_012517995.1 Clostridium sp. | reverse complement strand
AAATTACTTCTTGCGTTATTGGCAAGAATACTCAAATAAATTAACGAGTTCCATTCTTGTAATTTACACTGTTTACTTTTCAAAGTCCAACCCACTTGTTGTGAGGCGCTTCTCAAAAAAGCGACTTTTATATGTTACCACATGTTTTTTTCTTTGTCAACACTTTTTTTATTTTTTTATTTGTTCTGCATTTACTAGGATGTCCCGTGTTGACACAGCTATTTGATTATAACATCACAAATAAATAAAAGTCAATAGTTTTTTTAAAACTTTTTAGTGGTTTTTGTTGGATTTTCGCCTATATTAATTAAGGTTTCTATTTTAATTGTATTTTTCACTGCAATATATTTTTTAGTTTCTCCAAATCTTCATAATAAATATCTTTAAGTTTTCTATTGTAAATAATACTTGCCGGATGATAAAGGGGAAACAAATTATATTTTAATCCCCTAATCAGAGCCTCTTTAATATTGCCATGAACTTCCCCAATCCTAACTTGCATATTACTTAAAACTGCCCTTAACGGGACATTCCCCAATGAAACTATAATTTTAGGGTTAACAATACTTATTTCCTTTAATAAGTATTCTCTGTTCTGTTCAATATCCTTATTAGTAGGTGGTCTGTTAGACACCCTGCCTGTCTGTGGGTTTATCCTCGACAATCTATATTTTATTACATTTGTTATGTATATATTCCTTCTATCAATATTTAATATGTTTAAAAATTCACTTAAGTTCTTTCCCGCTGCACCTACAAATGGCTTTTTTTTAAGCACCTCGTCTTTTCCCGGTGCTTCACCCACTAATAAAATGTCAGAATTAACATCTCCATCTCCTAATACAATTTCTCTGTCACTAAATACTTTACTATATTCACTATACAAATTATTTAATTTCTCTAGCTTTGACATATGGTATCCAACCTTTGTTTTACTTTTTTAAAATCTTCCCACATTAAAATTTTCTTAGACTCATCCCTCAAAAGTGCTGCCGGATGAAAAACAGGCATTAACCAATACCCTTTTCTTTCAATCCAACAACCCCTGATTTTTGATATTTGGGCATTTCTATCTATTATATATTTCATAGCAGTAGCACCTAAGCAGACTATTATTTGGGGTCTTACCAAAAAAACCTGATTTCTCAAATAGGGTAAACAGGTCTGTGCTTCTTCTTCACTAGGAACTCTATTTCCAGGAGGTCTGCATTTTACTATATTTGTAATATAGTATTGATGCTCTTTAATTCCCAACGCCTCCAGCAGCAAATCCAAAAGTTTCCCTGCACGCCCCACAAATGGCCGTCCCTGAATATCCTCCTGTTCCCCTGGGCCTTCCCCAATAAACATTAGAGGTGCATTTCTGTTTCCTCTTTCTATTACTACATTTTTTCTTGTATCACTTAGACGGCACATTTTGCAATTTTCGCACATGTCTGTTAGTTCTTCCCAATCTCGCATAATCATTAAACCCCTGTCACATCTGGTCCCCAAATAAATTTGTGAAGCTGCAATTGAAATCTCACATCTAATCTGTCATCAAGCAGCCATTTAACCATTTGGGCGCAATCAATTTTATTATAAACGGGTGAAAAGGTTATTGTTCCTTTTTTATAAAATTTAAAAATAATATTTTTAGACCATTCATAATCCTCTCTATCTCCAATTACAAATTTTATTTCATCCCTGTCTTCTAAAAGTTTGAAATTATCCAGCATCATTTCTCTACTGCAACCTGAAGAAGGAGTTTTAATATCCATCACAAATGTATATTTTCTATTTGAAAGGTCTAAACAGTTAAGTTTAATAGAGCCATTTGTTTCAATGGTAACGGTATAACCATCTAATATTTTTAAAAGCTTTTTAATATCTTTTTGTAAAAGGGGTTCTCCCCCCGTCAAACAAACCCTATTATAATGAAGTTTTTTTATTTCTTCTAATATCTCCTCTGGCGACATATCTACTCCATCATTATAGGAATATACCGTATCACAGTAACTGCATCTTAAATTACATCCTGTAAATCTAACAAAAATTGTTGGAAATCCAGAGGATAAACCCTCCCCTTGAACACTCAAAAAAATTTCATTTACTTTCAAATTCCCCACTCCCGCTATACTGTATCTTATTTATCCTCCATATCTTCTTTGTCGATGGTTATAAAGGATGTGGGTGTCTCCCATAAAACAAGTTTTTCAAGGCTAAGTCCTAAATTTGATATTTTTTTTAAAATTTCATCCCACAACCAAAGTCCAAGCATTTCACAAGTTGGATTAAAATCAAACAGCTCGTTTAGATATTTATGGTCTATTTTTGAAAGAACCTGGTTTTCTATAATGTCATCTAAATCGTGAAAATCAATTACAAATCCCTTCTCATCAGGTATTCCTTTTAATGTAACTTCCAGTTTATAAGTATGACCATGAATATTTCTGCACTTTCCTTGATAGTCATATAAATGATGGGCACTGTCAAATGTAAATACCTTGCTAATGCCAACCTTACCAATTTTCATAAACATATTCCTTTCAAACCTGTTAATCTATTCTTAAATAATTTTTAAACATATTCCACAGGATCTACAATTCCTGCTTCCTTAAATCCTTTTAATCTCAAAGTACAACTGTCACAAACTCCACAGGCTTTATCTCCGCCCTTATAACAACTGGTTGTCAAATGGAGTGGTGCATTATTTTCACAAGCTAGTTTTATTATTTCCGCCTTTGAAAGATTCATTAACGGAGCAAGAATTTTTATAGGTCTTCCATTTATTCCACCTTTTGTTCCAACCTTTACCACCTTTTGAAAAGCTTCGATGAATTCTGGCCTGCAATCAGGATATCCACTGTAATCCACAGCATTAACACCTATATAAATGGCTTCTGCTCCTATAACTTCAGCATAGCCCACTGCATAACTTAAAAAGATAATATTTCTAGCTGGAACATAAGTTACAGGAATATTAGGCAACCCCTGATAATCAGGCACCTCTATATCCTCATTTGTCAATGCACTTCCTCCCACATTTCCAGTCTTTATAATTTTGTGTTCTTTTATGGAGTAATATTTAATTATATCTTTAGTGCATGAAATTTCCTTACTATGTTTTTGCCCATAATCAAAAGATAAAGTATATACATCATAACCTTCTTTTATTGCTATGGATAAACATGTTGTACTATCTAATCCGCCTGAAAGCAAAACTACAGCTCTACTCATATAATTTCTCCCACCTATATTTATTTTTTATGTAAAATAGCAAGCAACTTGTTTTTCATTTAAACTATATTAACTATTTCAAAGCTATTTATATAACTTTTTGCAAAATTTCGTTTTAAGTATATCATATCAAAACAATAGCTGCAATTAAAGGAATATTCCTAAATTTTATCTTTAAAGTAGTGGTAGCAGCATCCTATAGCTCCGTTTAATTGAGGGTGCAAAGGAACAATCACCTTTTTAAAGTCAAGCTCTAATTTTATATACTCAACAAAAGCCTGGTTTTTTGCAACACCTCCTGTTAAAACAAGGCAATCTTCAGGAAATCTTTCTATTAAAGGGCTTATTCTTTTAAAAAGAGAATAATTGACACCTGCTGCCAATTCTTCTATAGAGCAACCTTCTGAAATTTTGCCTATTAGTTCTGATTCTCCAAAAACAGCACATGTTGAGTTTAATTGAACAGGATTTTTATAATGTTTAACCAGTTCTTCTATGCTTATTTCCATAACAGCAGCCATGTTTTCAAGATACCTTCCACAAGAAGCGGCACACTTGTCATTTAACATCATGTCAACCATCCTGCCACCTTTTACAGATATAACTTTACTATCCTGACCGCCTATATCCAGCAATGTAAAATTTTCAAGTTTAGTCTGCCACATAGCACCATAGGCATGAGCTTTTAACTCTAAAATAATTTCAGCATTTTCTACATTAACATTGTTTCTTCCGTATCCAGTACTAATGATTTTTTCAAATTCACCTAATTTAAGCTTATTAAAATCTATGGAAATTTTACCCTCTATAATGGAGCAATAGTTCCGATAAAAAAAAGATGTATTAAACACTCTCTTTTCAATAAGGTTATCTTTTTCAAAAACTACAATTTTAACAGATCTACTTCCTAAATCTATTCCTATAATTCTCATATCCTCACCTTTTTTAACAATTTCATCGTAAAGGGTTATCAGCTGGCTTTAGGTATATTTTTTATATTCTCATTTTTATTAACTAATCATGTCTATAAATGACTCTAGTCTAAGCTTTGTCCTGGAATCTAAATTCCCAGGTCTGTCACCTTCTAGTGTCAACACTGGTACATCTAAATGTTTCCTTATAACAATATCCTCTATTCCTCTAAAACAAAACGCCTGTGTGTAATGTATAACTCCATCTACCTTTCTTTTTTTAACCTGCTTTTTTATATCTTCAAGCCTTGCATAAATGTCATAAGGATAAGTGAAATTCCTATAAGTTTCAACAATATCATCTAACCCTATGGAATCTGCCATTGTAAACTGCCTTTGTACTTCATTATATACTGCTCTTGCATTTAATGTTTCCACAAAATCATATAAATCAAAAATTATTGGAGGCACTCCAATATAAGCTAGTCTCACCTTTTCATTAAATTCATTTCTTTTTTCAATTTCCTGTATCTTTTCATTAAGCTGGGATTCAAATACTTTGTAATCACCATTAAAATCACTGCTTGAAACCTGCCATATATGGTTTTCTACACCTCTTGCCTTATTATGTTTCCATGTCAACTCATCTAAATAAACAAGCTTTTTTCTTATATTATCTAACTTTCTTTTTACTTGTATACAATTTTCTAAATTTATATTAAAAAATTTGCACAAATTCAATATTTCAGATTTTAGTAAATTATAATCCCTGGAGGTAGGATAAGAAAAAGGAATACTCTCCACTCCATTTAACTGGAGTACTTCTCTAAATGCCCTGGTATTAGAACAATCCCCCTCAACAACGCCTATTATTATATCCAGGTCAATCTTTTCCATTATACATGAGTACATTCCTTTTATCCAGGCACATGAGTTTCTTGGAAAACCAACTCTTTCTGAACATTCAACAAGTTTTTCAGGATTATTATCATTTACAAAAATATTATTTATATCCACTGGCTGATATCCTGCAGCAAACACCAACTCTACAGGTATACTTGTTGTAAAACCTACTTTTTTCAAAAAAACACTCCATTCTATATATCAATTATTTTAATATTCTAACATTGTAAATTCTAGTATCCCAAATTTTTATCTTTTTTAATTATAATACACAAATAAAAAGCTTTAAAGCTTTTTTAAAAAATAAACTGCTGCAAACTAATTCGTCTTAGTATGCAGCAGCCCTTAAATAAATTATTATTTGTTTTTCCTAAACACCTATAATTCTTGAAAATATGTTTCTGTTATTTTCAAGACCCTCAGGAATAATACTGGCTCTTTTTATAGAATAAGGATTAAAGCTTGAGGTTATTATTTGACCACTTTCGTCTATTTCTAATATGGCATGGTGAAGAAATTTATCACGCATATAATACCTCATATCAATAAATACATATCGAATTATTCCATCTGCCAGTTCCTCATCAACATGATATATAGGCGTAAAGTCGGCAAAAAACTTTCCTACATTAGAATCTGAAACTTTTTTTAATACTTCATCTTGAATTTTGTCTAGTTTTTTTATAATTTTTACATTCTTTTTAAAAATATTTTTTTCACCTACTATACTAGATGAATTTTCTTCAAGTATAAAATGCCACCTGAATAATCCCGTCATTGAAGGTAATAAAGAGATTTTTTTAGAGGTTTTCCCTAAATTCTTCTTTAAATATTTAAACACACACATCCTCATAGCAAGTCTAAACAAAATATAAGCCACAAAACCAGCAATGAATATATTTTGAACATTTCCCGTGGTAAATATATAACCTAATATAGAAATTAAAAATATGGGATCAAATATAGTTAAAAGGCTTAAAGAATATTTTTTGTTAATAAACGGCCACAATAATTTTGCACCGTAAGAATTAAATATATCAAAAAAAGTATGAGAAATTCCCCCTAATAAAGCCCAAAAGGCAAGGTTAAAAAAACCAAAATCCGAATAAAAAAAGTTTAGCAAAAAAGCTATAAATACTGAAGAAGTCATTAATCCTAATATAGAATGAGTAATACTCCTGTGGTTTTTTAAATAGACACAATCTCCCCATTTTTGAAATATTATATCAATGTCAGGAAAAACCGCACCAACAACTACTGCTGCTGTAGCCGCGTCAGCCAAAGATATCTCATTGCCCGTTGCTTTTGCTAAGGCAACACCAATAACCCCATGGGTAAGCGGATCCATCAATCACCCTCCCGTTTACCATTTTACATGTTTTACAATATTTCTTTTTCGGCATGGTGCTATTTTTGAGTAATTGTAATTTGAGTATTGTAAAATCATGCTACTTAAATTTACAGACTGCATAAAACCCAGTAAAGAATGCTTGTGCAATTTGTATATAGAAATTATAGCATTATCCTTTTTAAAAGTCATGAGAAATATATTCCCATTTTAAATAAACAAGACTTTTTAATAAATAATTTAATTAAAATTATTATTTATTATCTCTTTTGTTTTCTCCTGGTCATATATATAGTAATATTGACCATCAATATATTCATCATGTCCAGGCAATGTAAAAAAATTCACTTTATCTGTATCAATGTTTTTTATACTGTTTAGATAATAATTAAAGTCACCTATTTCTATATTTGTAGTTACGTTATTTTTGATAATAAAAAAAATATCACCTATTTTAAGTAAATATTTAAGTTTTAATTTTTGATTTATAAATTCATTTATAAACTGCTGCTGAGCCCTTATTCTCCCTATATCGCCATCTTTATATCCTTCACCTGCCCTGTTTCCTTTTCTATATCTTAAATATTGTTCTGCTTTTTTCCCATCTAAAATTTGTTTTCCTTTGTTAAGCCCTATATGGAGATTTTGGTATGGATCGTCATATCTCATATCAAAGGGGACGTCTATTTCTATTCCGTCTAACAAATCAATTATTTTTCTAAACCCTTCAAAATTTATTGTTAAATAGTAGTGAACAGGCATATCTGTTAACTCTTCTACTTTTTCTATGATTTTCCTTTCCCCACCTATTCCTATGAGGGCATTTATCTTTGATCTTTTGCCATTATTAAATTTAACCATGGTGTCTCTTGCTATTGAAAGTACATTTACCTTTCCCCTTTCAGGATGAAAATTTATCAACATAATTCCATCTGACCTATTTTCCGATTCATCCAAACCCATAGCAAGTAAATTTATGTACTCTGGATAATTTTTGTCTTCATAAATATTTCTCACAATTTCTCTATTAATTTCTCTATTTTCATAATTCGCCTCCTTTGGCCTTGCAAAATCTTTATTGTCCTCTTTTGTAAAATTTAAAATTGTAAATAAGCCTTCTACAAATAAAACAAGAGAAAATACCATACAAATATAAAAAATGCTCTTTCTTAAATTCATATTTTCACCTACTTTTATCTAGACTAAACTTTATCCTTTGTAATAAAAGTGAACTTTAGCTAAATGGTCTAAACTTTACTTAGTATATGTTTTTTTAATACAAAATAAACGTATAAGTTAAAAACCCTTCAAAACCTTTGAAAAATCATTGTTTTTATATATAAATTATAAATTGCATTTCTACTCTATAACTGCTATAATAATTCTATAAATTAAGTTGATTTTTTATTTAAATACTAGTTATAAAATCCACACTTTGCAATAAATAGTAAACTTGAAAGGAATGTGAATTTTTCTAATGTTTGATGCACTTCATATGGAATTTATTAAGTCCAGTGGAATAGGTTTTATGTATTTTTATGCATTAGCATTTTTTCTCATTGGATTCTTTTTATTCATTGCAGTCAAAAAGGATATATTAAAAATAGATTCTAACATGACTAAATTTTATCTCTATACTCTTTTAGGGGCTGGACTTGTTATGCGTTTAATATTAGCACCTATTATTAAAGGTTTTTCTGTGGATATATCTTGTTTTCAAACCTGGTCCTATTATGCAGCAAAGGATTTGCCAAATTTTTATCTTACTGAAGTAGGCGGTTCTAAAATTTTTGTGGATTACCCGCCGTTTTACATATATGTTCTTGCAATGATCGGCAAATTTATTGAAGTTTTTAACATACCCTATGGTTCCACAGGGCATTTGTTCTTAATAAAACTTCCTTCTGTTATTGCAGATGTTATAACTTCTTATATAATATTTAAATTAGCATCGAAAAAATTCAAACCTGAATTTAGTTTGCTTTTATCAGCATTTTATCTCTTTAATCCTGCAATTCTTATTAACTCTACATTGTGGGGACAAATTGATTCATTTTTTATGTTATTTATTGTGACATTTTTAATGTTTATGAAATCAGAAAGAAAACCCGAAGCTACTGCCGTTTTAGCAGCTGCAACTCTCATGAAGCCTCATGGAGTTTTTTTCATTCCGGTTCTCTTATACGAGCTGTGTATTGAATTATTTAAACGAAAAAATATAAAAACCGTTTTAATGTCTGTGTTATACGGTTTGGTAACATGTATAGTTATTATTCTTCCTTTTTCCTTCAACCAAAAGCCTTTATGGATATTTGAGCTTTTCTTTAATACCAGTGAAGGCTATAAATATGCATCATTAAATGCTTTTAACTTCTTTTCATTAATAGGCAAAAATCTTGTGAGCGATTCGGAAATTTTCTTTATATTTAGCTATAATACCTGGGGTTACATATTTTTAGTATTGATATGTTTCGGTATAACCCCTCTTCTTTATTTTAAATCTAAAAATTCAAGTATTGTGTACTTAGCTTCCCTTATACAGGCAACCGGCCTTTTTGTTTTTTGGACAAGAATGCACGAAAGGTACATGTTTCCTGCTGTTGCCCTGGCACTACTTGCTTTTATTTATATCAAAGACATAAGGTTAATGGTTATTTTTGCCCTGTCCTCTTTTACTGTATTTGTTAATTCGCAAGTAGTGTTGGAAAGAATGATGGCAACTGAGTACCCTCATGTTCCAGCTAATAACCCGATACTTATTATAATATCCCTTTTAAATGTATTGCTCTTTGCATTTTTACTCTGGACATCTATAGATATTATATTTAGAAATAAATTAATTCTTATAGACTCTAAATTTAATATAAAACAAGATAAACCATCAAAGAGACGGAAAAAAAATAAAAAACATTAAATTTATTGCAAAATAAATTTAATGTTAAATTATATATACCAGTGAAAATTTATTAACAACTATAGCGGGGGTGTTAAAAAATGTCAAAAAAAAACTTATGGGTTTTTTTTATAGTTTTAGTGTTTTCTTTATGTAGTATATATGGGCTTGCACAAAATGAGAGTCTTGTGCTAAATCCAGACTTTGAGTTATCCAGTGAATATGTTAGGTTTTGGGAAACCTATCAGTGGAAGAAGGATTCTGAAATAACTGAATTTGGTCTTGATGAAACCATAAGTCATACTGGTTCAATAAGTGCTTATATTTCAAATAACTCTCCAAACGATGCAAGATATGTTCAGGATATTCCAGTAAAAGGAGATACCTTTTATAAATTTTCATGCTGGATAAAAACAGAAGATGTTCTAGAGGATTCAAAGGGCGCAAATCTTTCCGTATTAAACACTCTAACTACTTCCCGTAGCGTTACAGGTACATCTAAAAATTGGGAATATGTTGAGCTCTATGGAAAAACCAGCCCAGACCAGAATATAGTTTCTCTTTCCCTGGCCTTAGGTGGACATGGAAGTTTAAGTTCAGGAAAAGCCTGGTTTGACACTGTGGAAGCTGTAGAAATAGATGAAGTTCCTGCTGGCGAAATTGCTTTAAATTTGGATCCAAATAATTTATCCCGTTCTAATGATACAAATGAAAGTGGTAATAACCCTTTGTTTAAAATTCTCTTAATTCTTATACCTATTGTAATACTATCATATGTAGCTTTTATTTTTTACAAATCAAAAAAGTCTTCTGAAAATAATGAGGCTAAAAACACCTCTTCTAATAATGTTAAAAATGCTAAAAACGCTAAAAATGCTAAAAAATCTAAAAAGGACACTCCCTCAGAGGAATACAAAATTTTCAAGGTAAGCTTTGATAAAAAAGACTTTATAATAATGATTGCCATGACAGTTGTCTATTTGGCAATTGCTTTATACAATCTTGGAAGCCTTAAAGCACCTACCACTTCTTGGAAGTCTGTTTCTCCAGGAGAAAGTTTTACAGTAGACCTTGGAAAAGATGCAACTTTATCAAGAATATACTTCTTTACAGGCTTAGGAGGAGGCAATATAAGTGTAGAATACCTTGATGATAACCAATCATTTTCTGAGCTTGTAACCTATTCAAAGGATAATGTTCTTGATGTTTTTAAATGGAGATATGAATCTGTATCACCTGTTACCACTAACAGGCTCAAGTTTACTTTTGAAAGTTCCAACATAACTATAAATGAAATAGCAATAGTTGAAAAAGGAAGTACTAAACCTTTGACAGATATTAAAATAGTGGATAAAGAAATCCGTTCCCATAATGAAGGAAATTTGTACAACCTTTTTGATGAACATGATCAATTCCACTATAGACCTTCATTTATGAACAGCATGTATTTAGATGAAATATATCATGGAAGAACTGCTTTTGAACATGTAGAAAGAATAAAACCTTATGAAACAACCCACCCGCCTTTAGGCAAAGTATTTATGGCATTAGGTGTGCTTATATTTGGAATGGTGCCTTTTGGCTGGAGAATAGTAGGAACACTTTTTGGAGTGGCTATGGTTCCTGCTATGTATGCTTTTGGTAAAAAAGTTTTTCATGACAGATTCTTTGCATTTTCAGCTGCTTTTCTTATGATGTTTGATTCAATGCACTTTGCCCAAACAAGAATAGCAACCATAGACAGCTATGTTACATTTTTTGTTATACTTATGTATTATTATATGTATGACTACTTTGTAAATAAGTCCTATGTATTAGGGTTTAAACAATCTTTAAAACCACTGTTTTTAAGTGGTCTGTTCTTTGGGTTTGGGGCTGCAAGTAAGTGGATTGCCTTTTACGGTGCCGCAGGACTTGCCTTGTTGTTTTTCCTTAATAAATACTTAGAGTATACTGACTACAGAAAACTTGCTATAGGAAACAGAAAGAAACCTGCCTGGTTTCATGATTATAAAAGTTTATACTTATATGGCACCATGGGACTATGTGTAATATTCTTTGTTATAATACCTGGAATAATATATACACTTTCATATTTATCCTGGCCTAAAAATCCTAACGCAAGTATTTTTAAAACCGTTATAGATAACTTTAAATATATGTTAAACTACCACTCTAAACTTACTGCCACACACTCTTATCAATCAGCTTGGTGGGAATGGCCTTTTATGTCTAAGCCTATGGCCTTCTACTTTGGAAAAGACCTTCCTGCAGGAGTTGTATCTAAAATCTACACATTAGGAAATCCTGCTGTATGGTGGACTGGAATAGCTGCATTTTTAGCAATTACCACTATGGCACTTACAAAGGTAAAAAAATATACCTCTCTAGTATTTATTCTTGCAGTATCTTCCTTTGCCTATATTTCTATACCTAAAGAATATATACCTTCTGAAATTTGGATAATGTTGTTTATATTGTTAACAGTGGCAGTACTGATAATCTCTAACTTTGATAAAAAACTCATTGCTGTTTCTATAGGTTCTACCGCTATATTTTCTGTAATTGTATATAGTTTTTATGATATTATAAAAACTAACAGATACTATATAGATTTTGATAACAGCTACTATAAAAATTCAAGCGTACAATCTTTAATGTGGATATTTCTACTAACAACTATAATAATTTTACTGGTAGGATTATTTAGATTTGATCGGAAATTCTTTCCTATAGTATTGGCTATGATTTTTCAATACGTTCCTTGGGTAGGCGTTCCAAGATGTACATTTATATATCACTATTTTACCATCATACCATTTTTAATATTATGTATTTTATATGTAATTAAAAAGATCATTGATAAGTGGAAAGATTTCAAATACTTTGCTTATATTTACCTGACATTGGTTTTAGCAGTTTTTATACTCTTCTATCCAATTGTTTCAGGTATGCATGTAAATAATTCTTATTTAAAGTTAATAACTTGGTTTTGGAGGTTTTAAAATAATTACTCTGGAGGGAAAAAAATATGTCTGATAAAATAGTTTGTTCAGTGGTGGTACCTCTATATAATGAGGAAGAGGTTATTCTGGAAACATATAAAAGGCTTAAAAAGGTTTTGGACTCTACCAATGAATCTTATGAAATTATATTTGTTAATGATGGAAGTAGAGATAAAACCGAAGAAATGGCTCACGAGATATGTAACAATGACCCTAAAATTAAATTAATTAACTTTGCAAGAAATTTTGGACATCAAATTGCCATTACTGCAGGTATGGATTTTTCAGAGGGACAGGCTATCGTTGTTATAGATGCAGATTTACAAGACCCTCCTGAATTAATTCCAAAAATGCTGGAAAAGTGGAAAGAGGGTTATGATGTTGTTTATGGAAAAAGGCTTGCAAGAGAAGGAGAAACCTTTTTTAAAAAGTTTACAGCTAAAGTCTTCTACCGCTTTTTAAGAAAAATGACGGATATAGAAATCCCTGTAGACACTGGTGACTTTAGATTAATTGACAGAAAAGTTGCAGATGCACTTAAACTGGTTAATGAACATAATAGATATATAAGAGGAATAATAAGCTGGCTTGGATTTAAACAAATAGGAGTTGAATTTAACAGAGATAAACGGTTTGCTGGCGAAACTAAGTATCCTTTAAAAAAGATGCTTAAATTTGCTTTTGATGCCATAACCTCATTTTCATATAAACCTTTAAAATTGGCATCATACACGGGCTTTCTCCTATCATTTTTCAGTTTTATATATCTTCTTGTTGTTCTTTATACCAAACTGTTTTCAACGGTCTTTGTACCACCTGTTTGGTCTTCTGCTTTGGCTGTAAATCTATTTTTTAACGGTATTACATTGATGATTCTTGGCATAATCGGAGAGTATATAGGAAGAATATATGATGAAGCTAAAGGAAGACCCCTATACATTATAAAAGAAACTAAAAATTTCTCTGAAGATAAAAAAGATAAGATAACAATAAGGTAATAAACTAAAAAGGTTTTCAACAAGGCGGCAGATATACTTTTGCCGCCTGAAAAGCAAAATTGCTGCCTTGTTATAAATTATTTAACTAAAAAACCTTGTCAATAATTTTGTTATTGACAAGGTTTTTTGGTGGAGGGAGATGGATTCGAACCATCGAAGGCTTTGCCAACAGATTTACAGTCTGCCCCCTTTGGCCACTCGGGAACCCCTCCATATGGAGCTGGTGGACGGATTTGAACCCCCGACCTGCTGATTACAAGTCAGCTGCTCTACCAACTGAGCTACACCAGCTTATTAAGTTTTAATGGCGACCCGGAAGGGACTCGAACCCTCGACCTCCAGCGTGACAGGCTGGCATTCTAACCAGCTGAACTACCGGGCCGTATCTTATTTGTACCTGCTAACTGATTCGTCAGCGATAAATAGCTTCTGACGAATCAGCTACTTATAACAGGTTATTTGGTGACCCATAGGGGACTCGAACCCCTGTTACCGCCGTGAAAGGGCGGTGTCTTAACCGCTTGACCAATGGGCCATAATTATTATCTTTTTAGCCGACAAAGTATATTGTAACTGCATCCACTAAAAAAGTCAAGCTTTAAACTAAAAAATTTTAAAAGTTTTTAATAATTTGGTGAGCCATGAAGGAATCGAACCTTCGACACCTTGATTAAAAGTCAAGTGCTCTACCGACTGAGCTAATGGCTCACATATTTCTCTGTCACACAATTACGTATTGTACAACAGAACATATTCTTTTGTCAACTGTTTTTTTAAATTTTTTTTT
>JAAYTS010000161.1 GCA_012517995.1 Clostridium sp. | reverse complement strand
GATTGAAAGAGTCAGAACTGCACTTAGCAAGTCAAAGTTTTGGGATGAATTCAATACTGATTGGGTATGCCTTGATTGTGAGTTAATGCCATGGTCGGCAAAAGCCCAAATGTTGCTTAAGGATCAATACTCTGCAGTTGGAATATCCGGTAGAGTTGCATTAGATGAGGCAGTTAATTTGTTGAAACAAGCAGCTTTAAACAAAAATATTTCTTATGATATAAGCAAAAAAACATCGGGACAAAATGCAAATATAGATTTATTAATTAAACGTTTTTCTGAGAGGTCGGAAGCACTACACAGATATGTGGATTCATATAGAAGATACTGCTGGAACGTAAACAGCATTGATGATTTAAAACTTGCACCTTTTCACATTCTTGCTACCGAAGGAAAGGTACATTCCGATAAAAACCACATATGGCATATGGATACTATAGCTAAGTATTTTACTGGTGAGGATAACTTAATAATGGCTACAAACCATATTGTTGTTTCTGTTAATGACAGTGAAAGTATTGATAAGGGAATTAAATGGTGGGAGGATCTGACAGCATCTGGTGGTGAAGGTATGGTTGTAAAGCCCTATGATTTTATAGTAAAAAATGATAAGGGACTATTACAACCGGCTGTGAAGTGCCGTGGCAGAGAGTACTTAAGGATTATTTATGGCCCGGAGTATACACTAGAAGAGAATATCGAGAGATTAAGAAGCCGATCATTAGGTAAGAAACGCTCTTTAGCCCTAAGGGAATTTGCTCTGGGTATGGAATCTCTAGAACGTTTTATTAATCATGAACCACTTTACCGGGTACATGAGTGTGTATTTGGAGTTTTAGCCCTAGAGAGTGAACCTGTAGATCCAAGGCTGTAGTATATTAAACGATATAAATAATTGATGTGCAAATACATATAGTGGAGAGTGATTATGTGGAAACAGTGAATAATATTGAGCTGAGGGATATAATAATTAAAAAACTTGAAAAAATAGAAAAAGAAAATGATGTTAAAATTCTTTATGCCGTTGAATCCGGCAGCCGGGGCTGGGGATTTGAATCTCCTGACAGTGATTATGATGTTCGTTTTATTTATATTCATAAACCTGATTGGTATTTGTCAATACAAAGTAGAAAGGATGTTATAGAGCTTCCTATTAATGATTTGTTGGATATTAACGGTTGGGATATAAGAAAAACATTGGTGCTATTTAGTAAATCAAATCCTACCCTTTTAGAATGGCTGACTTCACCAATTATTTATAAGCAAAGCGGTAATTTTATAGAGACACTTAAAACTTTACAAGAAGAATATTTTAGATCGGCTTCATGTGTGTATCATTATTTGCATATGGCTGAGGGCAATTATAGGGAGTATTTAAAAGGCGATCTTGTAAAAGTAAAAAAGTATTTTTATGTGCTTAGACCAATAATGGCTTGTATTTGGATAGAAAAATATAAAACCCAGCCTCCTATGCTTTTTGAAACACTGCTTAATTCAGTGATTACAGATCCTGTTCTTTTGAAAGAGATAAATATCCTACTTAAGCGAAAAAGAAAAAGCAGAGAAATGGATGAGGAACAAAAAATTGATGTAATAAATGAGTTTTTAGAAGAAAAGATTCTCTATTTTAACGAATATGTCAAACAATTAGACAGTGATATAAATAAAAATGTGGAGCATTTAGACAGGCTATTCAGAGAAACATTACAAGAAGTCTGGAGCTGAAGATTATAACATTTATTGCCCATGTCAAGAATATATTTAATGTTTGGAAGATTTGAATGGAAGTAAAGAAGAAATAGACGCTGATATTGAAGATAGACAGTAAAGGAAAAACTTGATAAAATATGAAGTGTATTAGATAAATAAATTAGAAGGAATGATATAAATTAAAATGGGGGGGTTATAATTGTGAAAAAAAAGCTGTCTATTTTATTGCTTATATCAATGGTTGTGGGGATAACCATAGGAGGACCATTCCTTAGTGCAACGGGCAGCGGTGTAACTATTTTAGGCTATGAAGACCAGATTATAGAGACTGCCAAAAGTATGTTAACAATTCCTAATTCAAATGATATACGCGGAAATATTACATTGCCTTCAAAGCTTAATGTCAACGGAAATATAGTAAACATCTCATGGACAAGCGACAAACCTCATGTGATAAACACAAATGAAATAAGAAATCAAAACTATGACAGTACACCGCCAGGTGTTGTAACAAGGCAGACAACAGATACAGATGTAACTTTAACTGCCTTTTTTTCCTATGGAATGTCAACAGGTACGGAGAATATAAAAGTAAAAGTAAAGGCAAAGCCTTCACCTGTTAAAGAATCAGACTACAAAGGATATTTATTTACATATTTTAGCGGTGCTAACAGATCTGATGCCGAACAAATTTATTTTTCAGCAAGTGAGGATGGTCTTTTCTGGACAGAACTTAACAAAAATAATCCTGTACTGGTTTCAAATGTTGGGGACAAAGGAGTAAGGGACCCATATATTATACGCTCCCCAGAAGGTGATAAATTCTACATGGTGGCAACGGACCTTAGAATTGCAAACGGGGCAGGGTGGACTGCGGCACAGCGTTCAGGAAGCAAATGCGTTGTTGTTTGGGAGTCATACGACCTTGTAAACTGGTCAAGAGAAAGGCTTGTTAAGGTGGCAAGGGACGATGCAGGATGTACATGGGCTCCTGAAATTGTATATGATGACATAACAGGGGAGTATGTACTGTTTTGGGCATCAAGGGTAGCACAGGACAATTATGCAAAACAAAGAATATATATGGCTAAAACCAGGGATTTCTACACTTTCACAGAACCTGTTTTGTGGATAGAAAAATCCCATGATGTGATTGATACCACCGTAATAAAGCATAATGGAATGTATTACAGGTTTTCAAAAAATGAATCAAATAAAACCATTTTTATAGAAAAGGCAAGTCAGCTCCTTAGTAATAACTACCAACAGGTTTTTTCTCAAAGTGTGGGCAGCTTAAGCGGCGTTGAAGGGCCGGCTGTTTTTAAATTTAACGGGGAAAATAAATGGTGTCTTTTACTGGATGACTACGGTGGAAGCGGATATTTTCCAATGGTTACAAACGACCTTTCATCAGGGGAATTTACAAAGCTTTCCTCATCACAATATTCACTGCCTTCAGCGCCACGGCACGGAACAGTGATACAAATTACCCAATCTGAATATGATGCTGTTATGGAAAAATGGGGTGGAAGGCAAAAACCCCAAAAAGATCCGATACTTGAATATAAATTTGATGAAAGATTATCAGGCAGGACAATTGCCGACACTTCAGGAAACAACAACACAGGTACTTTAAACGGCAATGCAACTTATGTAATGGACAGGGAGAAAAACTCACAAGTGCTGTATTTAGATGGATCATCAGGCACATTTGCAGCATTTCCTCAAGGGCTTTTTGATGGAATGAGTACAGTTACAATTTCTATGGATATTAAACCTATTACTGTTTCAGGTGATTTTTTCACATTTACCATAGGAAAAGACAATGTAAAATATATGTTTTTAAGGACAAG
>JAAYTS010000025.1 GCA_012517995.1 Clostridium sp. | reverse complement strand
GTGGAGGAAAAGTTATGATATTGAGAGAATTAAAACTGATTGGAGGTACAATATAGAATGCGGTCTTAAAATTGCTCTTATCAGTTATAAAATGGCTATAGAATCGGGGGAAGAAAATATAGCAAGGGCAACCTATTCGGGATATAATGCCGGGACTCTTAATATAAGTAGATACAGAACTAAAAATGATAATAGAGATGAAAACTTTTGGAATTACTATCAGAACAAACCATGGAATGAATATGTAGAATCACTAGATGCTGTGGATCCGTCTTCTATACCAGCAACAAAAGAAGCCAGATGCGAATTTATATTTGGAAAACCCGGAGTTACGAGATATGACAATCCTGAAGAGGCAAAAAAGCATATGGTTACTGTAACCGTAGATGTATGGAAAATAGATAAAAACGGACAAAAGTATCCTTCAAAAGAAACAGTTCAGGTAAATGAAAAACTTGGCGAACAGGTGAAACAAATATTTACTGAAATATTTAATTCCCCAGAGAAATTTCCTATAAAGTCAATAGGAGGGTACAGATGGGATGAGTATGACGGTCATCCTGCAGGTGCTGCAATAGATATTAATTGGGAAGAAAATTGGTGCAGATATAAAAATGGAACGGTTGTCGGGAATTGCTGGGATCCAAAGAATAATGATTATTCAATGTCTGCTGAAGGCTCGGTAGTAACTATTTTTAAAAAATATGGATGGGGCTGGGGAGGTGATTGGGACAGTCCACAAGATTATATGCATTTGACATATCTAATGTGCTGATAAATTCTTAATTTAAATTGGGATGGTGAAATTATGAGAATTTTGTATTGTAAAAACAAGATATTTATTACTCTAATAGTAAGTATTTTTATTTTACTTAGTGCTTGTTCACCAAAGGATATAGAAAACAATGAGGGCAATTTACCCAATTCTGCAGAACATCCTGCCGGTACTCAGGATTATGACGGGGACAAATCCTTAAAGGAGGATACAGTACCTACAGATCAGCCTATTGTTACGCAAAGCCCAACCGGCAATATATGGCCTTATGAATTTGAAGTTTTATTTTCAGAAGATCAGACTCAGAATCAGGAATATGTATTTTCATTAGGAATGCATAAAGATGATGTAAAAAGAATATTGAAAGAAAGAAATGTTAAGATATTTTTGGATTACAGCCACGGCAGTTATGGCAGCAGTTTATATGGAGAAAATATACGGACGTATTATGACACAGATGGTAAATTAAAAGAATTATATATAAGTGATAAGATGGAATCTTCAAAAGGTTTAAGAATAGGCGATGGTATTGAAAAAGTATATGAGATATACGGAAAAGAACATCGTTCAATGGATGAGAGAGAAGGCACTAGTTTGCGTTATATTTATTCTTCAAATATTTTTTTTGTTTTCATTAGTGAAGATGATAAAGTTGTGGAAGGAATGGGAATAGAGGTTTTGGATGAGCAGGATGAATTCAGTGCCTATGAAAGTGCCTATGAAGAGGAAAATAAGTATGAAATATCAATGTCACCGGGAGCAGGATCTGGCCTTCCGAAAGATGATATGAAAAAAATGTTGTCAGTAAGAGGAAGTTATTACAAAGATATTGAAGGGAAACGGGTAATACTAAAGATTGGTTCCAATCCATTCCATATATTATTTGAGTTTGAAGTAGAAAATACTGTTGAACTGGAGGGAGAGGCTAAGTATATTTCGATAAAGGTTGATGAAAATGAAATTGACTGGTATACAAAAGCTGTTTATGAAGACGGGGCTATAATTTTTGAAAGACTTGATAATGGCAATATGAGAGTTGATTATCCTGACAGACCGGATTATTCCGGTGAATGGTTGAGAGATGAAATAGAAGAACCTGAATGGTACGAAATGTAGAAAGGGACAAAATATTAATCAGTTTCACCCTGTAATTATTGCCCGCAAACAGTTTATGGGAGGCTTTTCTGAAGCTTATGTAATAGGAGGATCAAAAGACAACAATTGGTATAAATTAAGTAATTTTAATTTACCTACAGGTTCATTTGAATTGAAAACTCAAATACGGAGAATATGCTTAAAATAGAAAACTCTTTATTTAGAAACGGATGTTTGCCTAGATGTAGTATTTTATCACACGGATGAGAGGTCTACAGATGACTACGAGGTAAGGTAAAGTGTTGAAAAATAAAAAAATGTAATTCATCCCAAAAATCGTGCAATTCGTCAGGAAATCCGTCAGGGGTGAAAAAAATTTATTATAATATACACATAAAATAAATTATAAAAATAATGGGGAAAAAATTGGCAGAGCAATTACAGTTACACCGGAGAAGTTGACAAGGACAGCCAATTCAGTAGAGGGCAAGACAAAGGAGTATGATGGGACAGTGAAGCTGCAGATACATTCTTAGCAAAGTTTGAAAAATTTAAAAGCAATCTTGAAGGCTATTATCAGGTGGTGGAATCATATTCAAAATTCTTAGAAGTAACAGCACAAGCATACTCAGAATCTGATGAATCAATTAATAACTTAACGGCAAACCTTTTTACATAAGTATGTCAAGCCGTATCAGGGAAGTTGGCGAAAGAGAGGGTATAATGAATAATGTAAGCAATTTTTAAATGAAGCGGTTAAGCAATATGAAAATATGGAAAAGGCTCTTAAGGGAGAATCAGACAGATTGAAATTGTAAAAAGAGATGATATAGATTTACCGATAAATTATAGGAAGGAGTTTTATATAAAGATGATAAAAATTATAAAGAAGAATTTTTTGATTATATTTATTATATTGGCTTTAGCTTTATTATCATCTTGTGTTGCAAGAAATTCGGAAGATGTTGATGATGCAGGAGATGTTAAATATAATAATGATGCACAAAAGGATGTTACAGATAAGGACAGTGATAGTTGGTGACAGAAATGCAATTAACTTGGTGTTTGACTCATACTTGCCTGGTAATATGTATGAAATATATGGAGAAGGGGATATTCTGCTGAGTTTAGAGAGAAAGGATTCGAAAGTTTATACTAGGTGGGGAATGCTAAAACCATTGCTTTTGGAAAATAAGGAACCGGGTGTGTATTTTGAATATTAATAAAAAAAGAAGAAGAAAAATCTGTGTCAAAATAAAGGCGCAGATTTTTTTATGTGCAAAGTTCCTTTCATAGTTTTTCAAACAGGTTATTTTTTGGGCTGATAAATTATATAAATATTGTAGGTGTATTTATATAATTTATTTGGAGGACCAACATGAAAAAGCAAGGGTTGATATTTGGTGTTATAGTAGTTGTCATTATTTTAGTAAATATTATAGTTAGAATAACAAGAAAAGAGCCAGAAGAAATGTTGTCTGATTTAGAAGCCTCCTCGTACTATATTAGCCTTGAAAATATAGATTTTAGTAATGAAATAACAGGCATGTTAAATGACGGGATAATAGATGAAATACCAGAATATGAGGATGTTTTTGTAGAAACCTTTAGTACAGCTTATTGCAGCAATAAACTTCTAAGATGGGGAATTTCAAGAAAAGGGTATAATGAAATACCTGATGCAGACCCTGGCACTCCTGAGCTTTTGAAAAAGTACGGGGGAGTGTATTTAGGGGATACATCCCAAAATAAAATATACCTTACTTTTGATGAAGGTTATGAAAATGGATATACTGCAAAAATACTTGATGTTTTAAGAGATAACAATGTTAATGCCATATTTTTTATAACAGGACCATATTTAAAAGAACATGAAGATTTAGTAAGAAGAATGGTAGAAGAAGGGCATGTAGTTGGAAATCATACAGTACACCACCCTAGTCTTCCAAGCCTTGATGACAAGAAGATAGAAGAAGAAATTTTGGGGCTGGAGGAAGATTTTAATAAAGTATTTGGAAAGAAAATGAAGTACTTAAGACCTCCTAAAGGTGAGTACAGTGAAAGAACATTAGCTGTTACAAAAGAACTTGGATATACAAATCTTTTTTGGAGTTTTGCATATGATGACTGGCACAGAGATAAGGTGAGAGGTAAAGAATATGCATACGAAAAGGTTATGAATAATCTTCATAATGGCGCGGTGATTTTACTTCATGCAGTTTCAAAAGATAATGCAGATGCTTTAGATATGATTATTAAAGGAGCTAGAGAAAAAGGATTTGAATTTGGGGATGTAAATGAACTTTAATAATTGTCTCATGCTGCAAAATCAATAAATAAGGGCAGAAAATAATGGTTTTAGGGAGAGTACATATGCCGGGGAAAAAGAGAAAAAAAAGAAAAGTTGAAAAAAATAAAAGCAGTATAAAGGAAAAGATGAGTGAATTTTTAGAACTTCCAAAAGAAATTGTACTGGATCTATCTAAAATTACCATGTATGGCAATAACAATATGCTTATTGAAAATTATAAAGGTATTATTGAATATGAAGATGATAGATTAAGAATAAACACTAAAGACGGAATTATAAGGGTTATGGGAAATAAACTTTTTATTAAGGAGATAACTTCAGAAGACTTATTAATTTATGGGGAAATAACATCTATAGAGTTTTTAAGATAAAAAACTTAATTTGCATACGGGAGAATTAAAATGTTATTATTAAGATTGTGGAATTATATCAGAGGATATGTTATTATAATTGTTGAGGGATATTTTTTAGAGAAGTTTGTTAATATATGTACAAAAAGACAGATATATTTATGGGACATTAGGAAACTAAAAAACAGCAAAATAAGTCTTAAAATCAGTATAAAAGGTTTTAAGCTTTTAAGACCTGTTGCCAGAAAAACTGGATGTAGAGTGAGAATTGTTGAAAAAAGAGGACTGCCTTTTATAATAAACAAGTATAAAGAAAGAAAAACTTTTGTATTTGGATTGGCAGTGTTTATTGTACTTTTTTATATTATGTCTTCTTTTGTGTGGACAATTGAAATTGCAGGGAATGAAAAAGTAGAAACTCAAATTATAATGGATTATTTAGATGAAATAGGAGTAAGACCAGGAGTATTAAAATACCGCATTAATACTGAAAATGTTGCTAACAGTATTATAATTGGGATAAATCAATTGTCTTGGGTAAGTGTTGCAGTAAAGGGCACAAAATTAAAAATTAATGTAGCAGAAAGCATAGAGGCACCAAAGATAATTCCTAAAGATATCCCTTGCGATGTGGTGGCAGCCAAAGATGGGGTTATTGAGTCCCTTATTGTAAAAGACGGATATTCTTTAGTAAAAGAAGGAGATACTGTAAAAGAAGGTGATGTATTAATATCAGGCTCTATACCAATTTTAAATGAAGACAGTTTTAGAACTGTCCATGCAATGGGAGAAGTAATGGCCAGAACCTGGTATGAAAGCAGACAGCAAATACATTTAAATATAAAAGAAGAAATAAGGACAGGGAATAAAAAAAATAATATTACATTGTTATTTTTTAAAAAGACAGTACCTTTATTTCATAAAAAAGTAGGTTATGAGGAATATGATAAAGAAGAGATAAAAAAGATATTGTCAATAGGCGAAAATTTAGTGTTACCATTTGGATTTATTGTGGAAAGATATTATGAAAACAGGATTGTGGAAGCTAAAGTATCTATTGAGGAAGCAAAGGAAGCTGCTGTTGATGCAGCCTATGAAGAAATTTTGGATTTGATGCCAGAAGATTCGCAAATAAAAGATACTAAAATTAATTTTTTAGAAGACAGTGATGGTAACATTTATGCAGATGTTATTATTGAATGTATAGAGAATATTGGAATTGCAAAAAAGATTGGAGGAAATTGATTGGAAGGTATTACAAATACAACACTAGAAGTTGATAGAGTGGAACATGTTATGGAGTTGTTTGGAGATTTTGATAAAAACGTCCAAATTATAGAAAAAGCATTTGGTGTAAAAATAATTTCAAGGGATAACGAAATAAAAGTATCAGGTTCTAGTGAAGGAGTATTAAAAGCAAAAACCGTTCTTAAACGTTTGATAAATCTTGTTATAGAGGGTGATGTTATAACAAAGCAAAATGTTAGTTACTTGGTACAGCTGGCAAATGAAAATGAAATAGAAAGGGTTAATGATTTTTGTGCCGATTATGTTTGTGTTACAGCAAGGGGCAGGCAGATTAAATGTAAAACCCATGGTCAGAAAAAGTATGTGGATGCAATAAGAAAAAATGATGTGGTTTTTGGAATTGGACCTGCTGGGACAGGAAAAACTTTTTTAGCTGTTGCCATGGCAGTAACTGCCTTTAAAAAGAAGGAAGTGGACAGGATAGTGCTTACCAGACCTGCAGTGGAAGCTGGTGAAAAGCTTGGTTTTTTGCCAGGGGATTTGCAGCACAAAGTAGACCCTTATTTAAGGCCTTTATACGATTCTATTTATGATATGATGGGGTTTGATTCTTATCAAAACTATCTTGAAAAGGGTATGATTGAGGTTGTACCTTTGGCTTATATGAGAGGAAGAACATTGGATAACTCCTTTATAATAATGGATGAAGCACAAAACACCACACCTGAGCAAATGAAAATGTTTTTAACCCGTATTGGCTTTGGTTCTAAAGTTGTTGTAACAGGAGATATAACTCAAATAGATTTACCGAAGGATAAAAGGTCTGGTTTAAAAGAAGTTATAAAAATTTTAAAAAATATTAAAGGCTTGGATTTTGTGTTTTTATCGGACAAGGATGTGGTAAGGCATGAGCTGGTTCAAAAAATAATACAAGCTTATGAAAAGTACGATAAAACAAAAAACAAGCATCACTAACTTCTTTTAAAGAAGGAGCGTAGTAAAATGACTAAAGAAAAGAAAAAAAGTCCTGGAAGCAGTACAAAATTTAATTTTAAAGATACAAAAATTCAAAGAATATTAATAGCGTTTTTCACTCTTACTATTGCATTTGTCATTGTATTACAAGGAGCTACTCCTAAAAAGTACAGGCTGACTTTAGATACTAAGTCAGAGTATGACATAACTGCTCCAAGGGATGTAATAAATACAATAAAGACAGAGCAAAATGCCATTGCAGCAGCAGAAGCTGAAGAACCTGTAATGAAAGAAATAAGAGATGCATCCATAAGGGTGATAAATAAATTAACTAATTTTTTGTCTTTAATTAATAGGACAAGAAATAATTTTAATAAAAGTATAAATTCCTTAGAAGTTGGAACGGGAGATGACTATGAGGAACTTTTCCAGCTAGAGCTTGAAAATGTTATTTCCTTGATAGAGGAAAACAATAAAAAAACAGGTTATGAGTTTTCAGAGGAACAGATTATTTATATTATTTCAGAAGCTGAAGAAGAAGAGATAGAAGAGTTTGAAAATGTAATGATGGAAATAATCAGCGGCATTATGATAAAGGATATTACAGAAGCTAATTTAGCTGCAAAAATTGTTGAGCTTCAAAATAATATATCTGACAGCGATTTAAACCAAGAACTTAAAAATATAGGGATTATTGTATCCAACTATATTTTAGAGCCTAACAGGACAATTGATGATGCGGCTACAAAGCTTAAAAAAGAAAAGGCATATAACGATCCTGCCAATATTGTGACAATTGAAAAGGGACAGAGAATATTAAGTGTGGGAGATATTGTAACAAAGGACAAGCTGAAAGTACTTGAAGATTTAAATCTTTTAGAGACAAAAAGCAGATTTGACTATTCCCTTGCCGGAGCAATACTTATTATCCTTGTAATGCTTTCCTTTTTGCTAGTTCTATACATGAACTACTTTTGCAAAAAAGTTCTATATAATAGAAATGACTTGATACTTTTGTCAATTCTCATTTTAATTACACTTTTATTTGCAAGATGGATAAAAGAGTATACCACATTGATGATTCCTATATTTCTAGCTGCTATTTTAGTATCAATACTTCTAGATGTTAAACTTGCATTGATAGTAAATTTAGTTTTAACTGTTGCAATTTCAATTATGACAAATGGAGAAATTAAATTTTTATTTATGGCACTTATAAGTGGTACTTTTTCAATTTTTCTTGTTTCAAAGGCAAATCAAAGAAACAAACTTACTATAGCTGGTGCCATTATAGGGTTTATAAATGTTTTGGTTATTGTACCCATGAATTTAATATACAAGACAGGATGGAACATTATTTTAAAAGAAGGGGCTATTGTTTTAATTAATGGATTTTTGTCTACAGTATTTACCATAGGACTTTTGCCAACTTTAGAAAGTACTTTTAACATAATAACTCCAATGCGTCTTTTAGAGCTGGGAAATCCCAATCAGCCACTTTTAAAAAGGTTGCTTACAGAAGCGCCGGGAACTTATCATCACAGTTTGATGGTGGGAAATTTAGCAGAAGCCGGGGCAGAAGCAATTGGTGGCAATGCACTTCTTGCAAGGGTAGGGGCTTATTTTCATGATATAGGCAAGCTTAAAAGGCCAAGTTTCTTTACAGAAAACCAGATGGCAGAAAATCCTCATGATAAGATGACTCCAAATTTAAGTGCCCTTGTTATTACATCCCATGTTACTGATGGTGTTGAACTTGCAAAGAAGCATAAAATACCCCTTGCAATAACGGATATTATACTGCAGCATCACGGGACTACATTGGTTGCGTATTTTTACCATAAAGCAAAGAATGCAGAAAAAGGTGAAGAAGTGGACGAGTCTAAATTCAGGTATGATGGCAAAAAGCCTAGATCTAAGGAGGCAGCAGTGGTGATGCTTGCAGATTCTGTAGAAGCTGCCGTAAGATCCATGCCAGATAAGACAGAAGGGAAAATTGAAGGTTTAATCAGAAAGATTGTTAAAGATAAATTAGATGATGGTCAGTTTGATCATTGTGAGTTGACACTTAAAGATTTAGATAGCATTGCAAAATCCTTTATGAAAGTTTTTAGTGGCTATTTTCACAATAGAGAAGAATACCCTAATATTAAAAAAGAAATCCCAAATAACGGAAAAGACAAAAATGGTGAATATAAAAATGACGAATATAATGAAATGGTAAAAAATCTTAATGAAGTTTCGCAGCTTAAAGAGTGAAAATTTTTAAGAGGAGATGTATAAATGGGAGTATATATTGAAAATTTACAGGATAAAGTTGACATAAAAGATGAAATTATTAAACTTATGAATGAATCTATAGAAATTATTATGGAAAATGAAAATTTTGCCGATGAATATAACATTGATGTAATGATTGTTGATAATGAAAAAATAAGGGAAATTAATTCTGAGTACAGAGATATTGATAAACCAACAGATGTATTATCTTTTCCTATTGTAGATATGTATGATGGAGAAATAAAATCAAGCCTTGGTGATATTGACAAAGATGAAGGAGCAATTATTTTAGGTGATATTATAATTTCCATTGAAAAGGCTATGGAGCAGGCTTTAGAATATGGTCACTCTTTAGAAAGGGAAATGATATTTTTACTAACTCATGGTGTGTATCATTTGCTTGGATATGACCATGATAATGAAGAAAGAGAGAAAAAAATGCTTGAAAAACAAAATACCGTTTTAAATAAAATGGGATTAAAAAGAGCGTGTAAGTCTTATGAAGAATAAAAATCTTTTTGACAGCTTCAACAACGCAATAAAGGGCATAATTTATGCCATTAAAAGTGAACGCAACATGAAGATACATGTTGCAGTTTCAATACTGGTTCTTTTTATGAGTTTGTTTTTAGACCTTACAAAGCTTGAATTTATAGTTATTTGTTTTTCAATAGGAATGGTGGTAACCGCTGAAATATTTAATACTGCAATTGAGGAAATTGTGGATTTAATAACAACAGGTTATCATCCTAAAATAAGAATCATTAAAGATGTTGCAGCAGGTGGCGTATTAGTAGCTTCCTTTATTTCGCTTATTATAGGATATTTTATATTTTTTGATAGAGTAAGCACGGGTTTAGAAACAGGTGTGGAAAGAATCCGGCAATACCCAATGCACATTGCTATTATTGCATCTGTAATAACAATAATAATGGTATTGGTTATAAAATCTTTTTCTCCTAAATATACCCCATTAAAAGGTGGTATGCCAAGTGGACATGCTGCAATAGCATCTTCAATTACCACTGCTATAGCTTTATGGTCTTCAAATATAAATTTGACTATACTGTGTTTAATCTTGTTATTTCTTGTTATACAAAGCCGAATTGAAGCTAAAATACACAACTTTATAGAGGTGTTTGTAGGAACTATCATAGGCTTTATAGTAACACTATTTTTATTTAGCATCTTTTATAAACCATGATTTTTAAAGGTTTTGAATACAGGATAAAAAGGGAGGTTTAGGTAATGGATGAGAAAAAACTTATTGAAATGGCAATGGATGTGAAGAAAAACTCCTATTCACCTTATTCAAAATTTTCAGTAGGGGCAGCCCTCTTAACAGACAGTGGAAAGGTTTATACTGGTGTAAACATTGAAAATGTCAGTTTTGGAGCAACAAATTGTGCAGAGAGAACAGCAATATTTAAAGCAGTTTCAGAAGGTGAATTAAAAATAAAAGCTATTGCTGTGTGTGGAGATAGTGATAGTATTACATTTCCCTGTGGAATATGCAGACAGGTAATTTTGGAATTTGGGGATAAAAACACAAAAATAATTTGTGGAAATAAAAAAGGTGATTTTAAAGTATTTACTTTAGATGAACTTTTGCCCTATGCATTTACAGAGTTTTAAAATATAAATTTAAATTTTTGTTTTGGATTATCAAATAGTAGGTTATAATAAAATATAGACTTATATAAAGGTGGGGTGGATGTTATTTATGGAATTTAAATCAGGATTTGTATCAATAATTGGAAGACCTAATGTGGGAAAATCTACACTTTTAAATAAAATTTCAGGTGAAAAAATAGCTATTATGTCAGACAAACCACAAACTACAAGAAACTCAATAAAAGCTATTGTAACAGGTGAAGATTATCAGATAGTTTTTATAGACACACCGGGGATACATAAGCCAAAGACAAAGCTTGGAAGTTATATGGTGGATGTGGCGGAAAGCTCATTAAATGAAGTGGATGTAATTTTGTTTTTGGTTGAAGCACAGGATTTAAAGCCAGGGCCTGGTGATTTATATATCATAGAGCAGTTAAAGAAAGTCAAAACTCCTGTTTTTTTAATTATCAATAAAATTGATCTCATTCCAAAAGATGAATTATTAAAAGTGATAGATGAATATAAGGACACTATGGAATTTGAAGAAATTATACCTATATCTGCCATTAGTGATGCTTGTGAGGATTTAATTATTAATGAGCTTAAAAAAAATTTACCTAAAGGTCCTAAGTATTTTTCCGATGATATGATTACAGACCAACCAGAAAAAATAATTGTAGCAGAATTTATAAGAGAAAAAGTATTAGAACTTGTAAGTGAAGAGGTTCCACATGGTGTGGGAGTTGAAATTATCAGCTTTAAAAACAGAGATGATAAAGATATAATTGATATTCAAGCCAATATTTATTGTGAAAAATCTACCCACAAGGGCATTTTGATAGGAAAAAACGGAAGTATGCTTAAAAAAATAGGTACTCTTTCAAGAATTGATATTGAGAATTTTTTAGGAAACAAGGTTTTTTTAGAATTGTGGGTTAAGGTAAAGAAAGATTGGAGAAATAGTGACTTTATGTTAAAAACTTTAGGATACCAAAAGTGACATAATGCTTTTAAATTGTAGTAAAAATTTTTCTGGTATACAAAAATAAAATAAGTGTACCCTAATTATTAAGAAGAAAAAAGAGGGGGAACTGCATTTATGTTAAAAAATTTTGCATGGAAGGCATTTGAAAATACAGGAGACATAACAATTTACATGTTTTTGAAGGAAGTTGAAGAAAAGAAAAGAATCATTGAGGAAACAAAAGCTGTAAAGGATGAAGTTGCTATTAGTTCAACAGTAATACAATGTGGTTAACTCTTTAATTTAAAAAAATTTAAAGAGGCAATTTTAAGACCCGGGTCTTATAAAATTAAAAGTGGGTACAGGGGGAATTATGTAAAAAATAATGAGTTATGTAAAAACAACTGGAATTGTTATAAAAGAAGTTCATACTGGTGAGGCAGATAAGATTGTAACTATATTTACCACAAATATGGGGAAAATTACAGGCTCTGCTAAAGGAGCAAGAAGACCTAGAAGCCGGCTTATTGCAGGGACACAACTTTTATGCTATAGCAATTTTGTGCTTTTTAAAGGAAAAGAAATGTATTCTATTAATAGCTGTGATGTTATTGAGCCATTCTATGATATAAGAAACAGCATTGAGAAGCTGACTTGTGCAGCACATATGACGGATATAATAAATGATATTGCGCAGGAAAACCAGCCATCCATAGATGTACTAAAACTTTTTTTAAATTCTTTGTATATGATTTCTAATTCTAAAAGACCAATTTTGCAAGTAATTACAGTATTTGAAATTAAACTTCTTTCTATTTTAGGATATGCTCCATGGGTAAATGGATGTATAAATTGCGGAAATAACGAAAT
Source organism: Clostridium sp. (assembly GCA_012517995.1). Lineage (GTDB taxonomy): Bacteria > Bacillota > Clostridia > Acetivibrionales > Acetivibrionaceae > Herbivorax. Next base: position 12,805 of record JAAYTS010000025.1, on the reverse strand, counting down.
TGATAACATGTCATTTAGCTTTATAAAATGCGGTTTTATATGTAAAAATTGCATTGCTATTGATAAAAGTGCTATAAAGCTTTCAGAAGGAGCTGTTAAAGCTATATATTATATAGTTTACAGTAATATGAAAAATATATTTAATTTTGAGGTTTCCCATGAAGTTTTAAATGAAATAAGAAGAGTGTCAAAAACATATTTAAGAAAACAATTAGAAAAAGACTATAGAAAAATGAACTTTTTGAAATATTTATAAATGAGTGAAACCTTTAAAAAAAGGTGGTATAAGGAAATAGAATGACTATTACCTCTTACATATATCTTAAACTTAAAGAGAATAAACAGAACTTTTAATGGCAGCTTGGCAATCATCGTTTTAGAAAAAACATTAGACCCAAAGCTTTGCGTCATCACCTTTCAGTGATTTTGCCCTGTTTCATAAGTCACCGTTTATCTCCTTATACCATTAGGGAGGAAATATTGTGCTATTCAATATTAATTATAGCATAAAAAATCGAAAAAAGAAAGTAAAAAACGAAAAATAATATAAAAAAAATTAAAAATCCATGTAGGTTTTTTGTTTTTGTGATATAATTAATAATATCTTTAAACTTTGATAATTGACCACTAAATACTAAAAAGCATATCACTATAGCTGTAAATTGGTTTCTGCATGTTTAGGTATACAAGTTCAAAATGTTGTAAGGTTATGTAATAAAACTAAAGGAGTGGGATTATGTCAAGGTATGATTTGGATAAAAGAATGGGTATTTTAAGTTTTTTAAGTACTAAGGCTTTGAATAAAATAGTAAGAATAAATAGTCCTGCCGACTTAAAGCATTTTAGAATGTTTGAGTTTATAAATGCAACTATCATAGACAGAACTGAAAGTGAATTAATTTTAAAGGTCAAAGATAGCATAAAAGATCCTTTGTTTTTTCCTGATGACCATGTTGTAATAAATTATTCTCACAAAAAAGAGCTATATGTTATGTCTGGGGTAATAAGTTATGTATATAGTGTCAGTCCTTTAAAAATAAGTGTTTCCATTAATGGAATTGAAAAATTTAAAGATTTAAGAAAACATCAAAGATATTATGTTAGTTTAACTTCTACCATTAAGGTTTCAGGATTTGTTACCCCTATTTTTGCAGTAGTTAAAAATATTAGTTCTGGCGGTATAAAAGTCTATTGCAAAGATATACTTACATATGACGATATAATAGATGTTGAAGTAATTTTAGACAGAACCAATAAATTAAATTTTAATGGTAAAATTGTTAGAATGGCTAAAATAAAAGACTACTATGAATATGGTATAGAAATAATAGGTTTATCAGAATCTAATTTAAAATGTCTGTACCATTATATGAAATGGTTAAATTCTGATTATATTTAAAAAAATTAAAATTATAAAATAGTATGGAAATAAATAAAAGCTTAGGATTTAACGATCTTAAGCTTTTATTTATTTTTTGTGGTTAAAATAAATTTATTGTGTTAAAATGTTTATGTATAATTTGGAGGGAGATAATTGAGTAGGGAAATATATTTAGACAATAGTGCAACTACAAAGCCATATGATAAGGTTATTGAGGCAATTAATGATATAAATAAAAATATATATGGGAATCCTTCATCTTTACATACAAAGGGGATCGAAGCTGAAAAAATCATTAAAAACTCAAGGGAGATTATAGCTAAAACCCTTTTGGCTGAAAATGACGAGATTTACTTTACTTCTGGAGGAACTGAAGGCAATAACCTTGCTATTTTAGGCTATTTAAAAGGGAACCCAAGGAAGGGAAAACATGTTATAACTACTAAAATAGAACACCCTTCAGTCTTAGAAGTATTTAAATTTTTATCTACTGAAGGCTATAAGGTTGATTTTATAGATGTTGACCAAAATGGTGTGGTAAATGTCAAAGATATTGAAGAAAAAATTTGTAAAGATACTTCACTAATCAGTATAATTTATGTAAATAACGAAATTGGCACTATAGAGCCTATTGAGAAAATAGCAAAAATAAAAAAAGATGCCGTACTTCATGTGGATGCTGTACAAGGGTATGGAAAGTTTAAAATAATTCCTAAAAAAATAGGAATTGATTTAATGACAATTAGTTCTCACAAAATTCACGGTCCTAAAGGTGTGGGAGCAATTTACAAAAATAAAAATATCAGAATAAAGCCAATACTATTAGGAGGAGGGCAAGAGAGCCTTATAAGGTCTGGAACAGAAAATGTTTCTGGGATATATGGATTTGCCACTGCCGCAAATATAACTTTTGATAATATTGAAGAGAATTACAATAAATGCAAAAAGCTAAAGGAGTTTTTTATTGAAAAACTTAATTCTGAAATTTATGGAGTAAAGGTTATATCACCTAAGGATTCATCACCCTATATATTAAATGCTTCATTTGAAAATATACGGGGGGAAGTACTTCTTCATCATTTAGAAGAAAAAAATATATTTGTATCAACGGGTTCTGCGTGTTCTTCTAGAAGGAATGTTCACAGCCATGTACTAACGGCTTTGGGTTTATCCCCAAGCTGTATTGAGGGGGCTATAAGGTTTAGCTTTTCTCATACCAATTCAGAAGAAGATATAGAGGAAACAGTGGATGCTTTAAAAAGCATTTTACCTAAAATAAGTATTAAGAGTGGAGGAAGAGGATGGAAAAGGTAATTTTAATAAGATATGGTGAAATAATGCTTAAAGGTTTAAATAGACCTTCTTTTGAAAAAAAGCTTGTTGATAATATCAAAAGGGCTATTTCTAATTTAGGAGATGCAAATGTTAGAAAAGTCCAGGGACGGATTTATGTTGAACCTATAGATGACAATTATGATTTTGATGAATGTATAAACATCCTTACAAAGGTATTTGGAATTGTATCTGTAAGTGTTGTGTGGAAGATGGAATCGGATTTTAATAAAATTAAAGAAAATGCTTTAAAAATGGCAACTAAACTAGTTGAAGAGAAGGGCCATATCACATTTAAAGTTGAAACAAAGAGGGGAAATAAAAGATTCCCTATGAACTCACCTGAAATTAGCAGAGAACTAGGAGGGTATATTTTATCTAATATCTCTAAACTTAGTGTTGATGTAAATAAACCTTCATTTGTTATATATGTGGAAGTGAGGGAATATACATACATCTATTCTGAGATAATTCCGGCTGTATGTGGAATGCCTATTGGCACCAACGGGAAAGCTATGCTTTTGCTGTCAGGAGGTATTGACAGCCCTGTTGCAGGCTGGATGATAGGCAAAAGGGGAGTTGAAATAGAAGCTGTTCACTTTTACAGTTATCCTTACACCAGTGAGCGTGCAAAGGAAAAGGTAATTGACCTTGCAAGAATTTTATGTGAGTATTGCTACAAAATTAATCTTTATGTGGTTCCCTTTACCGACATTCAATTAGAAATAAATGAAAAGTGTCCCCATGAGCAGTCCACAATAATAATGAGAAGAGCAATGATGAAAATTGCAGAAAAAATAGCCAAAAAGACAGGGGCAAATGCTCTTATAACAGGGGAGAGTATAGGACAGGTAGCAAGTCAGACAATAGAAAGTCTTGCAGTAACAAATGAATCGGTGGATTTGCCGGTTTTTAGACCTCTTATTGGAATGGACAAAAATGAAGTAGTGATTTTAGCTAAAAAAATAAATACTTATGAAACTTCAATTCTTCCCTACGAAGATTGCTGTACTGTTTTTGTACCAAAACATCCAAATACAAAACCTAAATTAGAACGGATAATTATGTCAGAAAAAAAAGCTGATTTAGAAAACTTAATGAAAAAAGCTATAGAAGATACAGAAATGCTGACAATAACCAGAAAATAGCTTTACATTTAATTTAAATATTAGATAAATTTAATTGCATGTAATAATATATATTTAAGCAACAATAACTATATAATATATTTATAATTAATTAAGTAGAAGGTATGTAAATGTTGCTTAAATTTTTATCCCAAAAAAAGATAAAAACAATATTAATTATATTTATGCTTATAACTGCAGCATTATTTTTTGGTGCCTTTAAAGTTTTAAACCAAAAAACCTTCTATAAAGGTGTTATAATAGAAGGTGTGGACGTTTCAGGTCTCGATATGGATAGGGCAAGAAATGCAGTGGGAGAAAAGCTAAATAATTTTACCAGTTCAAATAATATAATACTAAGGCATGAAGACAGGGTATGGGAAATTCCTTTAAGTGATATTTCCTATAGATTTCTTCTGGAAAATACACTGATAGATGCATATAGACTTGGAAGAGAAGGCGGAGTTTTTGCCAGAATAGGAGAGTTTATAAGTCTGGTATATAATGGCAGAAATATTTCGGCAGATTCAACATTTTCTAAAACGGAGCTTCTAGAAATAGTTTCAGATATAAAAAACCAAATAGACAGAAAAGAAAAGAATGCCAAAGCTGAGTATAAAAATGGGCATGTAAAGCATGACAAAGAGGTTATTGGCAAGATTATGGATGTTGACAAAAATGTTGAAATAATAGAAAATAGAATATTAAGGAGAGATTTTTCAGTTATTAATTTGCAAGTTGAAGAAATTGTTCCTGAAATTCAATTAGAAGATATTTCACACATCCAAGAGGTTATAGCTTCATTTTCTACCAATTTTAATCCAAACAATGCTAACCGAACTTACAACATAAAGCTGGCTTGTGAAAGAATAAACAATAGTATGATTTTGCCAAATCAAGTTTTTTCAATGGATAAGGCATTAGGAACCAGAACAAAAGAAAACGGCTATAAAAATGCCCCTGTAATTATAAAAAACCAACTAATAGAGGGGGTTGGAGGTGGGGTTTGTCAGGTTACTTCAACCTTGTATGTAGCTGTTCTTAAAGCAAAATTGGGTGTAGTAGAAAGGGTAAACCACTCTATTCCATTAGGTTATGTGGAGCCAGGTCAGGATGCCACAATTGCTGAAGGATATATTGATTTTAAATTTAAAAATAACAAAGAATATCCGATACTATTAAATGCAGAGGTTTCTGGAGGAAAAATAATTATAAGACTTATAGGAAAAAAAGAGTCTTTAAAATATAATGTGGCTTTAAAGTCTGTTATAATTGAGAGAATAAGCCCTGGTGCAAGTGAAGTGATATATGATGGGTCATTGGCTAAAGGGGAAACGGTGGTTGAAAAACGCCCGGTGGAAGGATTAAGAGTTGCAGTGTATAGGGAAACATATGATGATAATTATAAACTTTTAGAGAGGGAAAAAATATCAGAAGATTTATATAGACCTGTAAAAGGACGCATCAGGGTAGGACATATAAGAAGATAAAAATATAATAAGTGAGGTTATTTTTATGGAAGAAGCTCTATACAACAAAAGCATTACATGTCCTGTGTGCGATAAAAAAATTGAAGTAACTAAAGTTAAGTCCAGAAGCTGTATTGTATCCTCTAGGGATACTGATTTTTGTGTCTATTACAAAACTGTAAATCCTATGTTTTATGATGCATGGGTGTGTGAATTTTGTGGATATGCCGCCCAATCTGACAGGTTTGAAGAAATTTCTTCAAGTAATGCCCAGAAGGTTATTAAAGAAATTACCCCTCGCTGGAAAAAAAGAAACTTTACAGGGGTAAGAAGTGCAGAAAAAGCCTTAGAAGCTTTTAAACTAGCACTTTATAATGCTCAGATGATAGATTCTAAGCCAAGTGATTACACAAAAATATGTATGAGGATTGCATGGCTTTATAGAATATTAAAAGATGAAAGAGAAGATAAATTTTTAAAGTATGCATTAAAGTTCTATTATGAAGTATACGAAAAAGAAGATCTTCCTGCAGGCAAGATGGACGAGTTTACATGTATGTATATGATAGCAGAACTTAACAGGCGTCTTGGAGATTATGATGAAGCCATCAAGTGGTTTAATAGGTTGGTAAGTTCTCAGGATGCAAGAAAAAACAAACTTATTATGGAAATGGCAAGGGAACAATATTATATTACAAAAGAGCAAAAAGAAAAGTTGACATTGGCATAAATTATTATTATTATTAATCTAGTGCTATTTTGAAGAAAATCCACTTTGGTGGTTTTTTTCTTGATGCCCTTTAAGCTTTTATTTTTACAGGAGGTTTTTTATATGTATAGTTTAAATGAAATAAAAAAGATAGACCCTCAAGTTGCAGGGGAGATTGAGAAAGAGGTTATGCGTCAGAGAAATAATATAGAGCTTATAGCATCTGAGAATTTTGTAAGCAATGCGGTTATAGAGGCAATGGGGACGCCTCTTACAAATAAATATGCAGAAGGTTATCCGGGAAGAAGATATTATGGTGGTTGTGAATATGTGGATGTTATTGAGGATATAGCAATTGAAAGGGCAAAAAAGATATTTGGAGCAGAGCATGCTAATGTACAGCCTCATTCTGGAGCACAAGCTAACATGGCAGTGTTTTTTTCAGTATTAAACCCTGGAGACACTATTTTAGGAATGGACCTTTCTCATGGAGGACATTTAACTCATGGAAGTCCTGTTAATATGTCAGGTAAGTATTTTAATGTGGTATCCTATGGTGTAAGTAAGGATGATTATAGAATAGATTATGAAGAAGTAAGAAAGATAGCATTAGAAAATAAACCTAAATTAATAGTTGCTGGAGCAAGTGCTTATCCTAGAATATTGGATTTTAAAAAGTTCAGAGAAATAGCAGATGAAGTGGGAGCGTATTTACTTGTTGATATGGCACATATTGCAGGTCTTGTTGCAGCAGGACTTCATCCAAATCCAGTTCCATATGCTCAATTTGTGACCACCACCACACATAAAACTCTTAGAGGTCCTAGAGGTGGTATGATTCTTTGTGAAGAAGAATTTGCTAAAAAAATTAACAAGGCAGTTTTCCCTGGAATACAGGGTGGACCTTTAATGCACATTATAGCTGCAAAAGCTGTTGGATTTAAAGAAGTAATGACAGATGAATTTAAAAAATATCAGGAACAAATAATTAAAAATGCAAGTGTTTTAGCTGATGCATTAATGGAAAAAGGAATGGATATTGTATCTGGAGGAACGGACAACCATTTGATGCTTGTGGATTTAAGAAATAAAGGCATTACAGGTAAAGATGCTCAAAATATGTTGGACGAGGTCCATATTACTGTAAACAAAAATGGAATTCCTTTTGATACCGAAAGTCCATTTATTACAAGTGGAATAAGGTTAGGAACTCCGGCAGTGACAACAAGGGGAATGAAAGAAGAAGATATGAGGGAGATAGCAGAACTTATAAATCTTACTCTTACTGACTTTGATAATTCAAAAGACAATATAAAAGAAAGAGTAGGAGTTTTATGTAAAAAGTATCCCCTATATTAATTTTTATTTATAAATATTAAAACACAAAAAAGCATTAGATGTTTCTTCTGATGCTTTTTTGTGTGTTTTTTTAAAAACAAAAAATTTCTTTAATATCATCTTCTACACTTATTTTGTAGGCAGTAATCCCTATTTCAGGAAGTTCTTTTAGCATTTTAGTTTTTTCTTCGTTATTATTAGAGACATATAATAAGTTCACATCAAAACCAGATAAAGTTGCTTTATATAATTCATCAATCAAATCGCTGTTAACAGATGATGTAAACAATAGAATATTTGACTTTTTCAAACTGTTATTTTGAACATACATAGAAAGCAAGTCCTTAACCTCTATATTATTATGGTTATTAAATGTTATTTTAGCAAGAAGGTCATAAATATCTTGAAATTGAAGGATGTTTTGTGCTCTAATTTCTGTGTATTTATCTTTATAATAAATTAAACTTACATTTGACCGACCACCTAAAAGATAATATGCAAATGATACAACACATTCAATAAGAGTGTCTTCAATTGAAAGATTTTCCTCAGGTGAACATTTAAGTTTTGTTAAATCCAATATAAGAGCAGAGTTTGCTTTGGATGTAGCATCAAATTTTTTCACCAGCAGCTTGTTCATTTTAGAAGAAAGCTTCCAGTGGACTTTTTTAATACTATCCCCATATATATATTCCCTGATATCTGACATGGTGTTTGTACTTTCAGACATGGTGTTAGGTATAGAATGAGATTCTGAAAGCAGCATGGGTTTTAATTTAACACCACTTAATTCTACTATACGGGGATACACTTTTACAACCTTAGAACTTTGGGGTTTGTGTGTTAATTTAAAAATTCCAAGATAATCTTCAAATTCTATAGATTTTATTCCTATTTCATATTCACCCCTGTATTTGGCTACCGCTTTAAACTGGAATGTTTTCTTTGAAAACGGAAATAAAGAGAAACTCTCTTTTTCAAGCTGCTTTCCTAAAAAGACATTTCCAGTTGAAAAAGTTACGTTAATGTAAGGATAAAGGAAAAAATCTTCATTACAAATATTTAAATTGTAGTTGAATTCTTCGCCTTTTACAATGCTTATTTTGTCAATTTCTTCAAAGTAAGTAAATCTAAAAAAAGCTATAGTAGTAAGAAGTATAGAAACCAGCGGTGTAATTGCAATAGTGTAAAAAAACATATAGGGAATTTTGCCACCATAAAAGTATATAAAAAACAAAGCCAAAGTAAAAAGGCTAAAGTATAAAATTCTATTTCTTTTCATAATTATCCACCATAGGTACCCTCACTGAATGTAAAATTGAATCAATTATTTCTTCAGGGGTTAATTTTTTTAGTTTTGCTTCTTGTTTCATAACAACTCTATGAGATAAAACAGGTACAGCCATGTATTTTACATCTTCAGGTATTACATAGGTCCGATTGTTATACAGAGCCCATGCCTGTGAAGCTCTAAATAGTGCTAAGGAACCTCTAGGGCTTGCACCTAAATGTATATTTGGGTGAGTTCTGGTTTCATTAACAATTTCTACAATGTAATCATTTATAATTTTATCTGAATATATATGCTTTACCTTATCTTGAATTTTAAGAATATCCTGACTTTGAGCAACAGGGCTTAATCCGTCTAGAGGATTTGTTTTTTGAAAACGGGAAAGTATATAGCTTTCTTCTCCTTTATCAGGATATCCTATAGATACTTTCATTAAAAACCTGTCTAGTTGTGCTTCAGGAAGAGGATATGTGCCAAGATATTCTACAGGGTTTTGGGTAGCCAAAACCATAAAAGGCTTGGGCATATCATAAGTGACGCCGTCAACTGTAACCTGTTTTTCTTCCATTACTTCTAATAGACTGGCCTGGGTCTTAGGTGAAGTTCTGTTAATTTCATCTGCAAGTATTATTTGGCTCATGATGCTTCCAGGATGAAATACAAATTCCCCTTCTTTTTGATTGTACATTGTAAAACCTGTAATGTCAGAAGGAAGAACATCAGGTGTAAATTGAATTCTTTTAAATGAAGCATTTATAGATTTTGCAATGCAAGATACTATGCTGGTTTTTCCCACACCAGGAACATCCTCTATGAGAACATGTCCATCACATATTAATGACATAAGTATAAGCTCAATTGTCTTTCGCTTACCTACTATAACCTCTTCAACATTTGTCACAATTTTATTTAATATTTCAATTGAATTATCCATTAGAACCTCCTATTTTTAAAACATAAAAATTTTTTTATATTACAATCTTATAATACAATTATAAAGCTGTAAACCTAAAGACTAAAATGTTGTAAAATAATATATAAACTTTAATTTTTTACGGGTTGCATTTAATACATGCTTGTGAAAATTATATACCAATTCTTTTTCTTCCTGGGTTATCTCAAGCTGGCTATATCTTGCTTTTACAAATAAGTTTGCAATTTCACTAAAATTATGGGGATGAAAACATCCATAAGAATCTATTCTTTTGGCATATTCAAAAGGAGTTTCCCCATCTATTACAGGTTTTTTTTGAATTTTAAGATGTTTTAGGTACTTTTCAAATAATTTAATTATGCACTCTCTAGCATTTAATTTATAGATTCTCCTAAGCTTTATTTTCCGGATCAGTAAGTTTAAAGTGATAATAAGAGGGAATATTGCCAAAATTAATAGTATGTTTAAAATAAGACGTATATTTAAAGGGTGTTTAGTTTCTTCACCAGGCAAAAGAGGTCTGTTTACGCCATTAAAATTCCCCCCTGGATAGTTGTCAGGTCTGTAGCCATGCTGCATTTGATTATATAAATAAGGTGGGGGAGTGGAACCAGGATTGTAAAAAGTATAGTTGTAAATGGCAGTTGGCTCAAAAACAACCCATCCAGCCCCTTCAAAAAATACTTCCACCCAGGCGTGAGCATCAGAATTTTTAACTTCATATAAATTGCCTTCTGTTGAGATATAGGGAAGCCTATATCCTTCTACATATCTAGAGGGTATGCCAAGACACCTTGTAAGGATTGCCATGGATGTTGCAAAATAAGTACAATACCCTTCTTTGCTATCAAAAAGAAAGTAATCTACAAAATCCCTATCTTCAGGAACATCCCCCGGACTTAGGGTATAGTAGTAATATTGTGAAAGATAAGTTTCTATTGCTTTTACTTTATCAAAATTGTTTTCTTCATTTTCGGTTATTTCATGTGCTAGTTGATGTACTCTATTAGGAACGCTGTCTGGAACAAATGTATAGTTATTATAAATAAAATCAGTATATAGTAATGCCAGCCTGCAGAAATAGTATTCATACATTAAATCTTCTAACGCTCTACTTGCAGATGTGGCATAAGTTGTAAAGAAAGTAATACCATGCTTATATTCACTAAATTCTGAAAACAAGTAATCTACAATACGGTTTGTAAATTCGGATAAGTATTTTATACTAGGATTGCTGGAAGCATAGTAATTTATGTCTTGATTGTCTAACTCATATTTATCCATGTTTATAAAGCAAGAAGCTATTAATAATTCCAAATCAGACATATGGTTTATATCAACATATTTTAAAAGCACATCATTACTTGATTTGTATTTTTCTAAATGGTAATGGTACTCAGGTATATCATAATCGAAATCTTGAGGAAAAGTAGACATAAAATAATCTAGGAGATCTTCATCTATATCTAAAACAGTGTTTCCTTCAAAATAATCAGTTAATTCTTTACAAGTGTGATTTATAATGTAGTCACTCATTTCTTTTAATATTCTTTTTAGTTCAGTGACATAAAAGTAAGGATAACTTTGTCTTAACATATTTTTAAAAACCTTACTATTTGTATCATAAAATAAAACTTCTACCGAATAGGAAAAATCCTTTTCAAGAGGATTAAGGTAAATAAGTGTATCTTCTGTGTCAATATAAATCCCGTCTTTTATTATGTCCATATCATGAAAATCAAATGTATATGGATTTAAAGGTGTAAATATAGTAGGTGTTTTTATATCATGATAAGTAACATTTATATTAAGATTAGATAAAAAATCGTCTAAAAACTCAGAGTGTTGGGCAGAAGAATCTGGATAAGCCATATCAAGGAGTACACCAAGTTTTTCACAATATAAATTTTTTGGGAAGATATAATATTTACTTTTACTGTGAATATTAGATTTTTCTAAATAATCTTCCAGTGTAGTTTCATAAACTAAAGTCCAGTTATTATTTTCATAGCGATTTTTTGAACGACCTCTTAAATAGATTCTTTTTTCAGACTCAACTTCTAATACTTTTGTGTCATCTAATTTTATATCCCCACCTAATGAATTACTGTCTCCAAAACCAATAGATGCTAAAGAAAATGTACCTATATTTTCAACATTTTCAAATTTGCCTTTACCTCCAAATTTTAAAGCAAAATTGTTATATACTTTCTGTATTTTACTGTCCATCCACTTCCATTCAATGGGATTAGGACTTACAGGCATTGAATTAGTTAAAAGAATTATTAATATGCATGTAGGAAGTGCAAAAGCAAAAAGACCAGAAAGTTTTACAATATTATTTGTACCTTTCTTTGATTTTTTATAATAAATATGAAGAAAATAATATATTAAAACTGAAACACAAAAAATATAAAAAGCTATATATGCCTCGTCCACAAAAAAATCTAATATCCACTGGCTGGAAAAGAGAGTAATTCCACTTAAAGCCACAATTATAAAATTAAACTTTATAAATGTAAATATAAATACAAAGGTTGATAAACCAATACAAAATAAAACAGTAATAATGGTAGAAAAAGTTTGATTAAAAGTATCAGCATTATTTATATAGTTAATCATCCATATAAATGGCTGGTAAAGATAAAATAAAAGATCCTTTTTAAATAAGTAAAAAAGAGCTATTATAATGAATGAAAAAATACAAATTAATGAAATTTTAAAGACTTTTTTATTTATTGATATAATAGATAATATTATAAACACAATAAGTGATATTGCTACAATCTGGTAGTGTTTATGAGGAAACGCTAGCGTTGTAGTAAGTGGATAAATAAGACTAAAACTTAAAAGCAATGAAAGTAATAATTTAGTAACATAATCGGTAAGTTTAAAATCTTTCATTAAAAAAAAAATCCTCCTTATATGCTGAAGAAATGCAAAAAATTGCATCCAAATACTATTTTAAAAAAAATTCCTTTATAATTGTAATTATAAAGGAATTTTAAAATAAATCAATACTTGCTGATTATATTTCAATGGATTTAATTACTTCTTTTAAGGCGTTACCTGATTTTATTAGCTGTTTTTGTTCATCTTCACTAATAGGAACAGTGAGTATTTTGTCTACGCCGTCCTTATTTATAAGTGTAGGAACGCTGAGGCAAACATCTGAAAGTCCATATTGTCCTTCAAGGAAGCTAGAAACAGTTAAAATAGAATCT
>JAAYTS010000024.1 GCA_012517995.1 Clostridium sp. | reverse complement strand
GCAACTGGCGAATGGCACAAGCTTCCCCAACTTGTAGACTACTGGACAAGTCCTGAAATTGTGGAAGTTATTCAAAAACATCAGGAATATCTTCTCATTAACATTGGTAATGAAGTAGGGGCAGAGGTTTCTGAAAGCGACTTTAAAGAAGGTTATGAAACAGCAGTAAAAAGAATGAGAGAGGCTGGAATTCACGTTCCACTTATAATCGATGGCTGCAGCTGGGGTCAAAATATAGATATTTTACAAGCAACAGGACCTTATCTGATAGAGGCTGACCCAGACAAAAATCTTATGTTTTCAGTACATATGTGGTGGCCGTACATGTGGGGAAATGATGAGCAAAGAGTTATTAATGAAATAAAAGAATCTGTTGAAATGGAACTTCCACTCATTGTTGGTGAGTTTGGAAACGCTTGGGAAGAAACTGAACAAGGTGCTATTCCCTATAAAACAATAATGGAGCAGTGCTACTTAAACGAAGTTGGATACATGCCATGGTCATGGGGGCCTGGAAACAACCCGCAGACTTTTCTTGATATGACAACTGACGGTACTTATGATTCTCTCCATGGCTGGGGCTTAGAAGTTTGTGTAACACATGAGTACAGTATAAAAAACATTGCTGTACGCCCTGCTTCTATCCTTGAGCCGTCCAATGTTCCACCACCTGACCTTTCACTTCCGCCAGGCAGTTTATCCCGCAATAAACCTGTTTTTGCTTCTTCAACAGAACCTGATTTGGGTAACATTCCTGAACATGCAGTGGATGGAAATGTAACTACAAGATGGTCTTCTGAATATTCTGACCCTCAATACATATACGTTGACCTTGAAGATGAGTATGAAATAGGTAAAATTTATATTGAGTGGGAAGATGCATATGCAGCTCAATACAAAATTCAAGTTTCAAATGATGCAGAAAACTGGACAGATATATTTACTGAGTATAACTGTACAGGAGGTATTGATGAAATAGAAGTAGAGGCAACTGGTAGATATGTAAGGCTCTATTGCATGCAACGTGCAACCCAGTGGGGTAACTCCCTTTATACATTTGAAGTATATCCTCCTGAAGGTGCAATTATAGAACCGCCTGCCTATACCCTTGGCGATATAAATGAAGACGGAATAATTAATTCACTGGATTACTCTATGTTGTCAAGACATATTTTAGAGGTATCCACCCTTTCAGGAAACCAGCTTCTTGCAGCAGATTTAAATGGGGATGGAAAAATAGACTCCATTGATGGCTCGCTTTTAACAAGATATTTACTTGAGATAATTGAAACATTTCCGGCAGAGAAGTAGAAGAATTTGTTGTTTATTGCCTTTTTTTAATCCTTGCTGATTATCAAAAACTATCCGATATTTGTATTAACAGCATTCTTGAGGTATAATTAGCCATGGATTTAAAAATATCATCATAAATTTAAGGAGTGAATATTTTGAAAAAAAAGAATCTAACAAAACTTATTATCTTAACCAGTGTTGTTGTCTTATTGGCTGGAATCGTTGCTTTTGCTTCTTCATTGACAACTGAAATTAAGGCAATACTAACCAAGGAATTCACAATCAAGTATTACGGTGAAGTTCAAAATATGAAAGATGGCTCAGGCAATCCTGTCTATCCTATTGTTTATGAAGGTACTACATACCTTCCAGTTCGTGCAGTTAGTGATATGATGGGTATACCCGTTGATTGGGATGCAAGTACAAAAACTGTTATCCTTGGAACTGAGGAAAAACCTCCAAAAAGCGTATTAAGCTTTGAAGGAAAAACATCTGATTATAGCAGCAAAGTAACTGACAAAGCTTCCCTTACAGTTAAAGGAGACCTTGGAGCAGATATCGTGTATAACGATGGAGTAAGCTTTAGAATTTGGAACGGAACCTCTTCTGCAAATGCTGACAGGGCATATCAAGCTAATATTGGGGGAGGTTATACTAACCTATCTTTTGATGCATATATTGCTACCCACGAAGATAATTTTGGCAAAAGACCTTATGAAATCATTATCTATAATATTGATAATGGAGAAAAATTAGCATCTATAACTGTCATGGCTGGTGAAATAAATAAAGTTGAAGATATTGATATAACAGGAGTTAAAAAAATAGGCTTTGCAGCAAATGGAATTCAAATTAGCGGCGCT
>JAAYTS010000023.1 GCA_012517995.1 Clostridium sp. | reverse complement strand
TCATAGGGCCACCTCCTTAAATTCCTTATATTATATCATATTACCAAATATTACGCAATACCTAAATAGAAAATTTGACAAAAAAATAAAGCCCTATAAGGCTTTCAGCGATTTTTTAATTATCTAAGTGTCAAAGAACCGGGGAATCGAACCCCTGGTTGGGCATTAACTACATGGGGTGCAACTTGGAACGTGGCAAAGTACACACGATTTCCAGTCGTGCGCCCCATATTTATTCTAAATAAACCCTTTAAAACTCACTTCAATATTGATATAATAAGTAACAAAAAGTTTAATATGAGGAGACTACGAGGATGAATGCGGAAATTTTGGCAGTGGGTACAGAACTTTTAATGGGTCAGATAGTAAATACAAATGCCCAATATATATCGGAAAGATTAAACAGTATTGGTGTAAATGTATATTTTCACAGTGTTGTGGGAGATAACCCCAAAAGGCTTGAAAATAGTATAAAGTTAGCGCTGGAAAGGTCTGATTTAGTTGTAATAACTGGAGGATTAGGTCCGACAAAAGATGATATTACAAAGGAAAAAGTTGCCGAAGTTTTTAATAGAAAAATGGTTTTACATGAAGAGAGTCTTAAAAGAATAAAAGATTATTTTATAAAATTAGGCAGGGAAATGACTGATAATAATGCAAAACAGGCGTATTTTCCTGAAGATAGTATAATTATTGAAAATAACAAGGGAACTGCACCAGGGTGCATTATTGAAAGTGAGAATAAAGTGGTTATAATATTGCCTGGACCACCACGTGAGATGCAGCCTATGTTTGACGAAAGTGTAGTTCCCTATCTTCAGAAAAATTCAGGTTATAAAATTGTATCAAAATATTTGAGGATTTTTGGAATTGGTGAATCTACCCTTGAAGAGATGATAATGGATTTAGTGGATAAACAAGAAGATGTGACAATTGCAACTTATGCAAAAATGGGGGAAGTTACAGTAAGACTTACTTGTAAATCAAAATTATCCGAAGAAGGATTTAATAAAATATGTCCTTTTGAGGAAGAAATAATAAAAAGATTAGGTTCTTATGTATATAGTACGGAAAATGAAAATTTAGAGAAAGTAGTTGCAAGAATGCTTTTAGATAATAATCTTACAATTGCCATTGCAGAGTCATGCACAGGTGGATTGATTTGTTCTAAACTTGTTTCTGTAAGTGGAATATCAAAAGCTTTTAATAGAGGGATTGTATCTTATAGCAATGATTCAAAGATTGAAGATTTAGGTGTAAATAAAGATACAATTAAAAATTTTGGTGCCGTTAGCAAGGAAACTGCTATAGAAATGGCAGAAGGGGTACAAAAATTAGCTGGTTCTGATATAGGAGTTTCCATTACAGGAATTGCAGGACCAGGCGGAGGAACAGCAAAAAAACCTGTAGGGCTTATGTACATTGCTTTAGCCTACAAAGGCAATACAGTGTATAAGAAACTAAATTTATCAGGAGATAGGGAAAGAATAATAAATGTAGCTTCACTGCATACTTTTGATTTAATAAGAAGACAAATTGGAGGAATTGAAATTTGAATAATAAAAAATTAGGTGGGGCTGCAGCTATTGTTATGTCATCTATTGTTGTCAGTAGAATAACAGGCTACATAAGAGAGATGATTACACCTAATGTCTTTGGATTAGGAAATGTAGGCGATGCATACTCATATGCTTTTAGAATAACAGGTCTTATGTATGATTTGCTAGTTGGAGGGGCAATTGCAGCAGCTATTATACCAGTTCTAACAGGATATATTTCAAAAAAAGATGAAGAAAACGGATGGAAGGCAGTAGGTACTTTTATAAACATAATAATGATTGTTATGTCCTTTGTTTGTATTTTGGGAATGTTTTTTACCCCCCAGCTAATTAGCTTGTTTTCTGGTTTTGAAGGGGAAGAACAAATAAAGCTTACAGCTGACATAGCCAGAATTCTCTTTCCTTCTGTTGCATTTTTAATGCTGGCAGGATTGTCAAATGGAATATTAAATTCTTATCAAAGATTTGCAGCAGCAGCTTACGGACCTTCAATTTACAATATTGGAAGCATTATAAGTTTAATATTTTTAAGCAAAAAGGGAGGTCCTACAAGTGTTGCCTATGGGATTATGGCAAGTTCTTTGGTGTATTTTTTATTCCAATTAAGTTTTGCATATAAACATTTAAAATATTATAAATTTAAAATATATATTAAGCATCCAGGTTTTATAAAGCTTATTAAACTTGCAATACCCTCTTTGATGGCATCTTCTGTTGTGCAGGTAAATGTTATGATTGCAAGTTCTTTTGCCACTTTTTTTGAACCTGGAAGTATGATAATTCTTAATATGGCAGATAGAACATGGCAGATGCCATACGGAATATTTGCACAGGGTATGGGTATAGCCATGCTTCCAACTTTATCTACATATTTTTCAAAGGAGGAATTTAAAGAGTATAAAATTACGCTTATAAAGTGTATTAAAACAGTTTTGCTATTTACAATTCCTTCAGCTGTAGGGTTTATAGTACTAAGGGAAGAGGTTATAAGGACTTTGTTTGATATTACAGGATTTGCGCCAGAGAGCATTGTTCTTGCTGGCAGAGTACTTATGTTTTTTTCCATATCCCTTTTTAGCCAATCAATTGTTAATGTTTTAAACAGGGCATATTATGCAGCAAAAGACACCGTTACACCTTTAATTACAGGCGTAATCACAATTGGGTTAAATTTTTTGCTGAGTTTTACTTTTATAAATACAACCAATCTTGGTGTGGCTGGTATGGCTTTATCCTATTCTTTGGTAAGCATGGTAAATGCCTTTTTGCTTTTAACTATTTTAAGTAAAAAAATGAATGGGATTTACCTTAAAAGTCTTTCGAAATTTCTTTTTAAAATTTTCCCGGCTTCTTTTATAATGGGGGTTGTAATATATTTTATAAATACAGCCATGCCTCCATTAGAGTCAAAAATTATGCAGTATACTTATTTAGCAGGAGTTGTAGCTGTTGGAATAGCAGTATATTTTGCAATTGCTTTACTGTTTAAAGTTGAAGAAGTTTCTTATATAAAGGATATAATATTAAAAAAGTTTAAAAAAGATTAGTTAGTAAAATACAAAATAAAAATCTATAAAATAAACTTTGAGTAGAATAATAGTTGGTAAAATAAAATTTGGGGCATCAAAAAAAGATGTCCTAATAGTATAAATTATCCTGTATAATGTTTGTTGACAGACAAAATATAGACAGGAAGAAAAATTATATGCTTAATAATAAGTTTAAATTAAAAGAGATAGATTTCAAGACATTAGAGAAAATATTATTTAATTTCGTGTGAAAACTTGGGTGTTTTATTTAGTACCATGACCTGCGGAAACCCTGCTACTTGTAAAAACAGGGCTTTCCCGCTAGTATTAGCCTTGACAAAATGAAAATGGTATAATAGAAATACTTTTTTTAAAAAGTTATTAGAAAGCAAGCATATACGGGAAATGTAGACAAAAAAATTGCCGACTTATACTTGACACTAACTAAAATAAAAAATCTATTGACTAAACAATAGATATTGATGTATAATAAAAACAGAACACATGTTCGCAAGAGGCGTACACAGTAAAATAATGAGGTGATTAATTTGGACAAACAAAAAGCATTGGAAATGGCCTTTGGTCAAATAGAAAAGCAGTTTGGCAAAGGGGCTATAATGAAATTAGGAGAAAGCTCCCATTTGAATATTGAAACTATACCAACAGGTTCTTTAGGCTTAGATATAGCCTTAGGTGTTGGTGGTGTACCAAGGGGGAGGATAGTGGAAATATTCGGTCCTGAATCATCTGGTAAAACAACTGTAGCTTTGCATATAATTGCAGAAGCACAAAAAGCCGGTGGTGAAGCTGCTTTTATAGATGCAGAGCATGCTTTAGATCCTATATATGCTAGAAAATTAGGAGTAAATATTAATAATCTTATAGTTTCACAGCCAGACACAGGGGAACAGGCACTAGAAATAGCGGAGACACTAGTTAGAAGTGGTGCTATTGATGTAATTGTCATAGACTCAGTTGCAGCCCTAGTTCCAAAAGCAGAGATTGACGGAGAGATGGGAGATGCACATGTAGGTCTTCAGGCAAGGCTTATGTCCCAAGCACTAAGAAAGTTATCTGGAGTAATAAACAAGTCTAAAACAACAGCAATATTTATAAACCAATTAAGAGAAAAAGTAGGTGTAATGTTTGGGAACCCTGAAACAACGCCAGGAGGAAGGGCCCTTAAGTTTTATTCTTCTGTAAGGCTTGATGTAAGAAGAATAGAAACAATAAAGCGGTCTAATGAAATGATAGGAAACAGAACCAGGGTTAAAGTTGTAAAAAATAAAGTTGCTCCTCCTTTTAAGGAAGCAGAGTTTGATATTATATATGGAGAAGGTATTTCTAAGGAAGGTAATGTTTTAGATGTGGGTGTAAATCTTGATATTGTAAATAAAAGTGGCGCTTGGTTTTCATATAATGGGCAAAAGATTGGGCAAGGTAGAGAAAATGCCAAAAATTTCCTAAGAGAAAACCCTGAGATTTTAAAAGAAATTGAGGAAAAAATAAGGGATAATTACAATCAAGCTTTTTTAAAGAGTATGGATGTTCATGTTGAAGATGATGAAGCCATTTCAGATGAAGATGATTAACAATTTAATGCTCATATGTTATTACTTCAGGTGGAGTTTTATGGAGCTTGTAAATTTCATCTGAAGTAATAATTTAAAATACTTTGGCTATAAAACCCAACTGTAATTTGGTGATTATATTGGAAATAACGTCTATTAGAAAAAATAAAAAAAATAATAAAATGTTGTCTGTATTTATTGATAATGCATATTCTTTTTCTATTTCAGAAGAGGATTATCTCCGTTTAAAATTATATGAAAAAACATCTATATCCAAAAAAGAAATAGATGAAATAAAAAGAAATATTGCTTTAAAATCTGTAAAATCAAGTGCAATTAGGTTAGTTACATATAAATTACTGAGTGAAAAAGAACTTTTTTTAAAACTGACTGCAAAGGGATATGATGAAGATGTAGTGAATATGGCTATAGAAGAACTTAAATCCATGGGATATTTAAATGATATGATATATGCTCAAAAATTTGTTTATGAAAGAATAAAGCTAAAACCTAAGTCTAAGAAGGCTCTTAGCTTCGAACTAAAAAGCAAGGGTATCTCTGAGGATATTATTGAAACTGTGTTAAATGACATTGATTATGATGAAGATGTTGTTATAGAGAGACTTCTTAGAAAAAGATTTAGAAAATATGATCTGGCTGATTCGAAAATTACTAAGAAAGCATACTCATTTTTAATGCATAGAGGCTTTAATTTTGAAGACATCAAAAGAGTCATAAATAAAATAATAATAGAAGAAAAAGATTCATAAAAAAACAAATCTAAAAAAAGTATTTTTATAAAGCCTCCTTATTTATTTGTATAAGGTGGAATGGTAAGTCAAAAGAATGTAGGATAATAAATATTAAACCTCAGCCAATCCAAATCTTCTCAAAAACCATAAACATAATTTTTGAATTTTTGTTCTTGGTTTTTCTAATGGCACAGCAATTCCTTTAACTATTTTATAGCATAGTTGCGCAGAAACAAAGTTCATGTTGCCAGACTTAAACTTTATTCTAAGTGTTGGATTATTGCGTATTTCTTGATAAGAAATAACTACAGCTTTTCTGTAAACATCTTGAGCGCAAGGTGCCAAAACCTCATCACCAGGATTTACCAATTTGTATTCTTTTTTGTTTTTTTTCTTTTTTAATTTGAACATTATAATCACCCTTTTTAATTAAATATAATTTTTTAAATTAATCTCTAAACTATAATATTTATTGTGACTTGATTTTAGTCCAATTCTGCTATTATTGCTAAAAATATTAATACTTATTTTAAAAAATAGTATATAGTACAAGCGTTAAAAATACTTGTATCAGATACGTTTTTGTTTAGCTGTTTTATAATATTATATTTCTTATTAAAATAGAATATAAACATATAAAACTACTATTTGCCAAACAAACTAACTTACTAAACTTCATGAAAAGTTTGATAAGAAAGCTTATCTATTTTAACAATCAACGGCTATAAATAGTTACTTCTTGTAAATTTATAAACCGTTTAAAATATATAAAAGTTAAAAGAATAAACTAAAGTTTAACAAAAACTGTTACTATGATTTACATAAAAAAAGATAGCGAAGTACGAATAACAAAGTAATTGCAAATAATGCCGAAAATCTCTATAAAATTCAAAAACAATATTTTCAAGTTTAATTCAGATATATTTTACTAAAAAAATCAAAAAATATCAAGTGTTTTATGTATATTTTTACGAGTTTTTTAAAAAAAATAAAAATATTTTTATGAATATTATTTTTTTTACTAAAAACTCTATGCATAACTTAAAAAATATGATATATTGTTTTTAATAAAAGGTAATAAATTGTTACGAAAATATGATAAAAAATTATTTTAAGTATTTCCGTAAAGTAATAGAATAATTGCCAGGCTATTTTTAATGGCAGCTATCATAAAGACCAAATAGAAAGACTCTCTATTGTTTAGTATTCTGTGTTTTTTTAAATGTTAATATTTACATTAAAATATATACTTAAATATATACTTAAAATTTTAAACAATTAATTTTTTATTTTATGGGGCAGTATATTAAATATGTTAAAGGGGATGTATATAGGTGAATAGGATTAATTTTGCAAACAATAGAATAATTAATCGAGTTAAAGCATTACTTGAAGAGCTATCTAAAAGTATGTCCATCGAAGTTATGAGTATTGTTTTGTATGGTTCTAGAGCAAGAGGGGATAATACTTCTCATAGTGATTATGAACTTTTAATACTTCTTGCTGATGATACTCCTTTAGAAAAATTTATTTCACTTAGTGAAAA
Organism: Clostridium sp.; assembly: GCA_012517995.1. Lineage (GTDB taxonomy): Bacteria > Bacillota > Clostridia > Acetivibrionales > Acetivibrionaceae > Herbivorax. Next base: position 8,419 of record JAAYTS010000023.1, on the reverse strand, counting down.
TTTAAAACTTGCACTTTTAAAAGAGAAATATATAAATGTAAAACCTCTTTTTTATACAGCGGAAATATTTGAGGAAATACTTTATAATGATGAAATAGTGGGTACATTTTTATATATGATTTGTAGAGAAAATGTAATTTTGTATGACAGGTATGGCAATTTTATGGCTATACGGGATAGACTAGTAAATAATAGCATAAAAAGTGAAGAGGTTTTCTTATCTCAGTGTGTTGAGTTTTCTAAATTGTTTGGTTCTGAAAAATGGGAGAGAAAATGGGAAAGAATACTTATGCAGTTTAAATATAACAATAGAAGGAGAAGAAGAATATATTAATATAAAAAATAGTTAAAGGAAAGTTTTGGAGGATTTAAGTTGGAGGATTTAAGTTTGAATAACAAGTTAAATGAATTTAAGGCTTACATAAAAAACAAAAAAGTTGCTGTATTAGGAATTGGAGTTAGCAATATACCATTAATTAAATATTTATATAGCTTAGGTGTAGATATAACGGCTTTTGATAAATGTTGCAAAGATGATTTATGCTGTGTTTCAGACCAGTTTAAAGGTTTAGATATAAAATACAGCTTAGGGGATGGATATTTAAAAAATTTAAAAGGTTTTGATATTGTTTTTAGAACCCCAGGTATGAGGTATGACTTACCTGAAATTGTTGCAGCTAAAGAAAAAGGGGCAAAGATTACGTCTGAAATGGAAGTTTTCTTTGAGGTGTGTCCTGCCCAGATTTTTGCTGTCACAGGAAGTGACGGGAAAACTACAACTTCTACACTAATATATAAAATGCTTAAAAAACAAGGATATAATTGCTGGCTAGGTGGCAATATAGGAACGCCTTTACTTAGCAAAATTGATGAAATTCAAAAAACAGATAAAGTGGTTTTAGAACTTAGTAGTTTTCAGCTTCATACAATGACTAAAAGTCCTGAAATAGCAGTGGTTACAAATCTTTCACCCAATCATCTGGATTTTCACAAATCAATGGATGAATATGTAAGTGCTAAGAAAAATATTTTTAACTTTCAATCTAAAGAAGATAGATTGATTTTAAATTTTGACAACGATATAACTAAAGAGTTTGAAAAAGAGGCAAAGGGGAAAGTTTTCTATTTTAGCAGGCTAAAGCAGCCTGATAAGGGGGCTGGTTTAAAAGATGGCTGTATTTTTTATAAAGATGGGGACAGGGAAATAGAAGTTGTTGATACAAAGTCTATTGCAATACCTGGTGTACATAATGTGGAGAACTATTTAGCGGCAATTTGTGCTGTAATAGATTATGTTGATGTAAAAACAATACAAAAAGTTGCAAAGGAATTTAAGGGTGTAGAACACAGACTAGAGTTTGTTGGAGAAAAAAACGGTGTATTGTTTTACAATGATTCTATAGCAAGCAGCCCAACAAGAACCATTGCAGGTTTATTATCCTTTGAACAAAAGGTTATTTTAATTGCAGGTGGGTATGACAAAAATATCCCCTATGATAAAATGGGTGCACATATTGCTAAAAAAGTTAAATCTATGTTTTTAATTGGCCAGACAGCAGATAAAATACACAACTCTTTAAAGGATGAAATAGAGGGTACTGGAAAAGGGAAAGATGTTTTTGTATGCAAATGTGAGTCTTTAGAAGAGGCTGTAAAAAAAGCATATGATAGTGCTGAGTGTGGGGATATAATTATAATGTCTCCAGCTAGTGCAAGTTTTGATATGTTTAAAAGTTTTGATGAAAGAGGTAAAAAGTTCAAACAATTTGTTAAAGATATTTTAAATCATTAATAAAAATTTAAAAAGAAAAAGGGCAGAAAAATTAAAATTAAAAAGAGTTGAATTATCAACTCTTTTTTGGTGGAGGAGGACGGATTCGAACCATCGAAGACGTTGTCAACAGATTTACAGTCTGCCCCCTTTGGCCACTTGGGTACTCCTCCATAATATTAATTTTTTTGGTGCCCAGAGGCGGAATCGAACCACCGACACGAGGATTTTCAGTCCTCTGCTCTACCGACTGAGCTATCTGGGCAAACAAATAAAATTGTTGGTGGGCCTTCAGGGACTCGAACCCCGGACCTACCGGTTATGAGCCGGTTGCTCTAACCAACTGAGCTAAAAGCCCTTGTTTTAACGCGACAATGAATAGTATAATAAAAAAAGACTTTGAAGTCAAGAGTTTTTTGTGATTTTATTTGTTATAATCAATAAATATAATATAAATGCTTATAAAGAGGTGATTTAGATGGAGTATACAAGTGTATTAAAAGATATAAGTACTTATCCTGGTATCTCAGGAAGGGAAGAGAGATTTTCAAAATATATAAAAGGAATGTTTGATAAATATTGTGATGAAACTACAATTGACAACTTTTATAATGTTATTGGGATAAAGAAAGGCTCTTCTTATAATAATAAAAAAATTATGATTGCAGCCCATTTAGATGAAATAGGTATGATGGTAGTTGGTATTGAGAAAAAAGGATTTATAAGGTTTTCAAATATAGGAGGTATTGATGCTAAAATACTTTTAGCCCAAGAAGTTGTGGTACATGGGAAGAAAGACATTTTAGGTGTTATTGGAGCTAAACCTCCTCATTTACTAAAAGCTTCTGATGCTAAAAAAGCAGTTAAAATCCAGGATCTTTCTATAGATACCGGACTTTCAGAAGATGAGGTAAGAGAATATATATCAATTGGGGATGTTATATCATTTAAGGCAAAGCCCCTTTTGTTAAAAAACAAAAAATTTAGTTCTAAATCTCTTGATAACCGTGCTGGAGTGGCAGTTTTAATTGATATTATGGAAAAACTTAAAAAAATTCATCATGAATGTGATGTGTATTTTGTTGCCACATCCCAGGAGGAAGTAGGACTTAGAGGTGCTACTGTTGCTGCATATAATGTAAGACCTGATGTTGCAGTTGTTATTGATGCATGCCATGGTGCCATCCCAGAGGTGTCAAAGGATTCGGTTTTTAAACTAGGAAAGGGACCTGCTATTGCTGTGGGACCTAATCTTCATATGAATCTTACAAAAAAGATAATTGATATTGCAAAAGAAGAAAATATTCCTTATCAAATTGAGCCATCCCCAGGGAATACAGGTACTGATGCCTGGGCTATTCAGGTTTCTAGAACAGGTATTCCAACAGTATTAGTATCTATACCACTAAAGTATATGCATACAACTGTAGAAACTTTGCATTTAGATGATATTAAGTATTCAGGCAAATTGGTTTCAAAATTTATTTTATCTATTGATAGTGAAACAGGGGGGATATCATGTTGTTAAAAGAATTGACAGAGTTAAATGGAGTATCTGGAGATGAGAGAGAAGTAAGAGAATTTATCAAAACCAATGCAAAGGACTATTCAGATGATATAAAAGTGGATTCTATGGGGAATTTGATTTGTGTAAAAAAAGGCAATAATGCTAAACATAAACTTATGATTTCTGCACATATGGATGAAGTTGGATTTATGGTGACAGGATATGGAGAAGGTGGGGTTCTTAAATTTGCCACTGTAGGAGGCATTGACAGTAGAATACTTTTAGGAAAAAGGCTGATTGTAGGAGATAAAAAGCTAGAAGGGATAATAGGTGGAAAGCCAATACACCTTCAAAGTGCAACAGAAAGACAGAATAATGTTAACATGAAAAATATGTATATAGATATTGGAGCAGATAGTAAAGAAGAGGCTGAGAAATTAGTTTCTATTGGAGAGTATGCAGCCTTTTACAGCAACTATTCTAATTTAGGTAAAAATGTAATTAAAGCAAAAGCTTTAGATGATAGAGTGGGATGTGCTATTTTACTTGATATACTAAGGGAAGAAAGATACAATAATTTTGACTTGTATGCTTGCTTTACAGTTCAAGAAGAGGTTGGGCTTAGAGGAGCAGAAGTAGTATCTTATGACATAGATCCAGATATTGCTTTGGTTATAGAGGGAACTACCTGCTCAGATGTTTTAGATGTTGAAGATTATGAGCAGTCAACTATATTAGGGGAAGGTGCAGCTCTTACAATTATGGACAGAGGTGCATATTCCAACAAAAAGCTGGTTGAGTTTTTATACACAAATGGCAAAAATAACAATATACCAGTACAATATAAAACAACTACCACAGGAGGAAATGATGCAGGAAAGATACAAACAGCAAAGGGAGGGGTTGTTGTAGCTTCAATTTCCGTTCCATGCAGATATATACATTCACCTGTGTCTTTAATGAGTAAAAGTGATTTTGACAGCTGCTTTAAATTAGTAAAAATGGCTTTGGATGAATTTGATAAAAATCCAGAATTGATAGATTCTTTTTAGTAGTTTATATAAATAAATTAGATGGAGGAAGAAATATGTTTGATTTATTAAAAAAAATGACACAAATAACAGGCGTATCTGGCAATGAAGAAGAAATAAGAAATGCCATAATAGAAGAAATAAAAGATAAAGTGGATGAAATAACCGTTGATACTTTAGGTAATTTAATAGCAGTAAAAAAGGGAAAAGGTAAAAAAATCATGGTGGCAGCACACATGGATGAAATTGGCATAATAGCAACCTTTATAGATGAAAATGGATTTATAAGATTTTCTAATATAGGTGGTGTATCTAAATATAATGCTATAGGGCAAAAGGTAAAATTTAACAACGGAACAATGGGGGTTGTTCACTATGAACAAAAACTTGATGATATCAAAAATTTAAATTTGTCAAAAATGTATATTGATATAGGAGCAAAAAATAAAGAAGAAGCATTAAAAAGCGTCAATATAGGAGATGTAGCATGTTTTGTAGGAGATGCAGTAAAGCAGGGGGATATGATTATTTCAAAAGCTTTAGATGACAGATGTGGCTGTGCAGTGGTTATACAGGCTATAAAGGATATGAAAGATACTGAAAATGAGATATATTTTGTATTTACTGTACAGGAGGAATTAGGATTAAGAGGGGCAAAAACAGCAGCCTATCAGATTAAGCCAGATTTGGCTATTGCCGTTGATGTTACTTTAACAGGAGATACTCCAAACTGTCATCCTATGGAAGTAAAATGTGGAAAGGGACCTGCTATAAAAATAAAAGACAGATCTATAATTTGTCACCCTAAAGTAAAAAATCTATTAGAAAGAGCGGCAAAAAAAATAAATATACCTTACCAATTTGAAATACTTGAGTTTGGTGGAAACGACTCAGGGGCAATTCATATATCAGCAGGAGGCGTTCCGTCAGGCACAATTTCAATTCCTTGCAGATATGTGCACAGTCCTGCTGAGACAGCAAGTTTGACGGATATAGAAAATGCAGCTAAACTATTAGTGGAAAGTTTAAATTATGTAGAAAATGATTAAAAATTCAGTTTAAATATTGTATAATGTAAAAAGAATATTAATCCAGGCTAAATATTTTATTGTAAATTGATTTTGTAAAGATAAAAAACTTAAATTTTTTTATGGGAGGAGAATAAAAAACATGACTATGAAAACTGAAGAAAACAATAATAATTCAAATACCTTTGAAAACAAAGAAAAAATTTCCAACTTCATTCAAGATATTATTGATAAAGATACCGAAGAAAATAAATATGGTAAGAGGGTACATACCAGATTTCCACCCGAACCAAATGGGTATCTCCACATTGGACACGCAAAATCAATTTGCTTAAATTACGGATTAGCTGTAAGTAATAATGGAAAATTTAATTTAAGATTTGATGATACCAATCCTAGCAAAGAAGAAGTTGAATATGTAGAGTCTATTATTGAAGATGTAAAATGGCTTGGAGCTAATTGGGAAGACAGATTGTACTATGCCTCAGATTATTTTGAAAAGTTTTATGAATGTGCTGTAGAGCTGATAAAAATGGGAAAGGCATATGTTTGTGATTTAAGTGCTGAAGAAATAAGAGAATATAGGGGTACACTAACTGAACCAGGGAAAAACAGTCCATATAGAGAGCGCTCAATAGAAGAAAACTTAGACCTTTTTACAAGAATGAGAAATGGTGAATTTGAAGAAGGTTCTAAAGTTTTAAGGGCTAAAATAGATATGGCATCTCCAAACCTTAATATGAGAGATCCTGTTGTTTATAGAATAATGAAAGTGGAACATCACAGAACAGGAGATAAGTGGTGCATATATCCCATGTATGATTTTGCACATCCTCTTTCTGATTCTTTTGAGGGTATTACCCACTCTGTTTGTACATTAGAGTTTGAGGATCATAGACCTTTATACAATTGGTTTTTGGAGACTTTAGATTTAGAGTGCAAATCAAGACAGATTGAGTTTGCAAGGCTTAATATAACTCATACTGTAATGAGCAAAAGAAAACTTTTAAGACTTGTTAAAGAAGGATATGTAAATGGATGGGATGATCCTAGAATGCCTACAATATCAGGCTTTAGAAGAAGAGGATATACACCATCTTCAATTAGAGAGTTTTGTTCTAGAATTGGTGTTGCAAAAAACAATAGTATGGTTGATATAGCCCTTTTAGAGCATTGTATAAGAGAAGAATTAAATGCAAATGCAAAAAGAGTTATGGCGGTTCTAAATCCACTTAAAGTGGTTATAGACAATTACCCTGAGGATATGGTTGAAGAATTTGAAGTTTCAAATAATCCTGAAAAACCTGAGGATGGAAAAAGAAAAGTTCCTTTTTCAAAAGTTCTATATATAGAACAGGATGATTTTTGTGAAGATCCTCCTAAAAAGTACTTTAGATTAGCCCCAGGAAAGGAAGTCAGACTAATGGGTGCCTACTTTATAAAATGTACCAATGTGGTAAAAGATGAAAATACAGGTGAGATATTAGAGGTGCACTGTACTTATGACCCGGAATCAAGAGGTGGAAATTCACCTGATGGAAGAAAAGTAAGAGGAACAATACACTGGGTATCTGAAAAACACTCTGTAGATGCAGAAGTTCGTTTATATGAACACCTATTTAGTGATCCTGATCCAGATTCATATAAGGATGGTGATTTTACTGACCTGATTAATCCGGATTCAGTTAAAATCTTAAAAGGTTGTAAACTTGAACCAGGGCTAAAAAGTGCAAAGCCAGGAGATATGTTCCAGTTTGTAAGATTAGGGTATTTTTGCGTTGATAGAATAGATTCAAGTGAAGATAGATTGGTATTTAACAGAACGGTATCTTTAAAGGATACATGGTCAAAGATTGCCAAAAAAGAAGCTTAAAGTATTAAAAAAAGTCTATATGCCTTAGGCTCATAGCTTAAGAAGGCCATATAGACTTTTTTATTTTAATAAAAAACTTTTATTTAATATGAAAATTAATATGTGAAAAACTCATATTTTCTTGTCCATTTTTGGGTTTTGCCAGGTTGTATATTTACATCTATAAACACTTCCGGGCTTATTACATGGGTAGTTCCCCAAAGGGCAACGGACTTAACAGAGAAATGGCTGTATTCTCTAACACCTGCTTTTAATGGTTCAAAAACCAATTCCCAATAGTGGTTATCAACTGAATTAAATCCTTCAATGACACAGTGAAAATCTTTTTTTGGATTTTTAATTAGTGTTATTTCATTATTTTTAAAGGTTAAAACTTCAGGCACTTCTTTTATATCTATGTTATATGGAAATCTCAATATATATCCTGTATCAATGGGATTTTCATTAATTGATATAAAGTTGTGGCAGTACTCCTCTGTGATAATTGGCTTAGTGCCTGTATTTTCAAGGTGATAATCAATTGTAAGTGTATTATCTTTTAGGGATAATTTTTTTGTCATTTTAACAGCATAGCCGTTACATTCTAAATGGTCTAATATAAATGTTATACTATCTGATTCTTCTGATACTATAACATCAAAAGGGGAAACTTGATATTTATCAAAGAAAAAGTAATCAGATTCATCAGGACGTGTTAAAAGTCCCACCCCAAGTTTATGAAATTTTTCCCCAGGTTTAGCTAAATCATATCCAATTGGAGTGTGAATTCCAAATTCGTTGCACAGCCCAACTCCACCAGAACCTTCCCCTGGAACAAGTGATTCTTTGGTGCAAAATAAATATTTGTCATCAAGACAAACGGATGTAACAAAGCCTGTCCAGTCAAAGCGAGAACCATTATAGTTGTTTCCCGGATAGTCTATTTCAACTTTTAATCTATTATTTTTTAATATAAGGTTTGATTTTTTCATTTATATATCCTCCACTTAATACTTTAAAATACTTTAATTATTGTAGCACAATAATTAAATGTGTAAAACCTTAAAAATTTATTTAGGATAAAAATTCAAGTTAGCGTAAAGTTATTGTAGGGAATGAGACATAAAATACCATATAAAATTGAAAAGAAGATGACATCCTGTTAAGATATTAATACAAAAAAAAATCTAACAGAAAGGATGACATCTTCTATGTATAATAGTATACAAC
>JAAYTS010000258.1 GCA_012517995.1 Clostridium sp. | reverse complement strand
TCCTCTTCTTCTGACTTAATTTTTCTTATTACCCAATCTGCTTTTTGATCTGAATCCACTTTAAAAGTTTCTTTTTCTACTTCACCTATTAATTGTTTTTCTAAATTTTCCATATCATTCTCCTTTTTATATTATTTTACTATTTAGTGTTTATTCCACATTCAAATTCTTTACCAAACTCATTTGAAGATAAAAATATTGATAATTCAACATTATCTACATTTATAATTTCATCTAGTTCAGTAAGCATACTTGAATAATGCTTACCTATAATATCTTGAATTCTCTTTTCTAAATTTTTCATATTATTTTCCTTTCTTATTTTATTTTATTATTTAGTTTTTATTCTATATATAGTGTATGATATTTTAAAATATACTATATGTAGTATGTAATAAAATTAAACTTCTCTTCCAATCATTTTATTAAAATCATCTTCAGATATAATCTCGATTCCCAAACTTTTAGCTTTTTTATTTTTACCAGTATCACTACTAACATCATTATTAACTAAATAACTTGTTTTACTAGATACACTGCCTGATACTTTACCATTTAAGCTTTCAACTAACTCTTTAAATTCATCTCTATTTTTAAAAGTATTAACACTACCAGTTATTACAAAAGTCATTCCTGATAAGTCTTTTAAATTATTATCCTCTTTTTCTTTTTGTATAAAATTTAAAACAACAATTAGCTTATTCCATAAATTAAACTCCATCATATTATCATACCATTTGTGTAAACTATCATTTGTAATGTCTCCAAAGCCTTCTAGTTGTGTAAAATCATAACCACTCTGTAGATGATATTCAAAATTAAACCAATCATTATTAAAAGTCTTCGCAATTATTTTACTTGCCGACCTACCTATTCCTGGTATTCCTAATGCAACTATAAAATTTTCTAACTTAACACTTTTAGATTTTTGAATTGACTCCCAAAGTCTATCATAAGATTTTAAACCAAACCCTTCCATCTTAATTATTTCTGTTTTATATTTATCTAATTCATAAATATCACTAAAGATTTTTAACCAACCTTTACTTATAAATTTTTCTAATGTAGCTTCAGACAATCCTTCAATATTCATTGCATCTCTTTTAACAAAATTAATAAATCTATCAAGCATTTTAGCTGAACAATTTTCATTAGTACAAAATAAAAAATTTGCTGTTCCTGTATTTTTAATTTCAGTATTTCCATTACATGAAGGACATTGTCGAGGAAATTCTAATAATCCTTTATCTCTATCTAAATTATCTTCAACATGAGGTATAATTAAATTCCTTTTTGTAACTAATATTCTACAGCCTATATTAAGTTGCAAATTTTCTATAAATGATAAATTATGTAGTGATGCTCTGCCTACACTAGTACCATCAATAATAACTTCATCAAATATTGCTGTAGGGGTAATTTGACCTGTTCTGGTAGTATTCCATCTAATATTTCTTAATGTAGTTTGTTCAGCCACATCATCAAATTTATAACTTATAGAATGTAAAGGATGATGTGATGTTGATTTTAGGGAATTTGAATAATTAACTGAATCAAAACTTGCTACTATTCCATCTATAGGTATATTTCGCTTTTGTGCTTGTTGCTTTAATTCATCAATGCTATTTTCAATGTCTCTATCTTTGGGTAATAAAATTGTTGAAATAGGTGTAAAACCTAAATTGTGTAACCAGTTACATCTTCTAAATTTTGAATCTTCTAATGTTTCTTCACATTCTAAAATATTAAAAGAATAAAAATAAACATTTCTTTTAAAGCATACCTCACTATTTAACTGTCTAACTGACCCTGCTGCTAAATTTCTAGGTGTTTTATATTTATCTTCATCGGATAAATTAGAATTAATTTTTTTAAAATCATCCCAATGAATTATTGCTTCTCCAGCCAATCTTAGTTTTCCTTTGAATGGTATTGACAAAGGAATATTCTTAAACACTTTACAATTATGTGATACAACTTCTCCTTCTTCTCCATTCCCACGTGTATAACCACCTATAAACTTCCCATTATCATAGTCTAGTTCTATTGTAAGACCATCTGCTTTTAACATTAAAATAATATCTTTACCTTTTCTCCATTTGTTTAATTCATCTATAGATTTTGTTTTATCAAGTGATAATAATGGAGTAGGATGTTTTCTCTTTTTTAACTTAGATATTACTTCATATCCTACTGTTTTAGTAGGTGAATTAGATAATGAAAACCCAACTTTATTTTCTAGTGTTTTTAATTCGTTAAATAATCTGTCATATTCAGTGTCTGACACTGATGGATTATTTAAATTATAATATTCGTGCCGATATGTATTAAGCAAATTGGTGAGTTTTATGATTTTATCTACCATATTTTTATCCTTTCTTATTTTATTTTCTACCTTAAATAAGTATATCATTATATTTTAATTTTGTCAAATCGACTTTAATTCTATTCCACCATTATTTTAATCTTCTTTTAATCTATCTGTCATTGTCTCCCAACTATTTATTTTATGTTTGTTGTCTTCAAATTTCTTAGCTAACATAACATTAAACTCTTTTATAAAACCTTTACCATAAATTTTATTAAGTGTAGAAGATGTTAATCCTATTTTTAGTCCCTTGGTAAATACTTGTTTGAAGAACTCTTGTAATTCTTTATCATGTCTATAAATGAAATGGTGTATGTTAGCAATGTCAATGTCCTTACCAGTGCTATTTTTCTTTAGGTATTGCATCACTTCCTCGACTGTATTTAATTCTACAGAGTGACTTAAATAAGTATCTTTACTTATCTTTTTTGTTGATAAGCCTGTAAGGATAAAAGGGTCATAAACAAACTTCAAGACTTCTAACAGCAAATGATTATCACTATTCTTTCTTAATATTTCCTCTTTTTCATTTCTACATGATACACTTGCTATTTGATTAATGACTTTTAAAACTTCTAACATATCTAACCTTCTTTCAATTGGTAATCTAAGTATACTATTATATTAATCTTTTGTCAAGGGTTTACAAAATCCCTTACACAAACCATAGTGATAATTCTATCCTGTCTAATTATATCTAGCCCATTTTCTTTACTTGAAAACCAAAAATATACACCATCAACATTTTCCAATATATTTGATAATGTTTGAATTTTGCCATTCCCAAGTTCATATTCAACATTATACAACCTTCCTAAGATGTTATTAGTGTCATTTTTTAAAATTAAGCTCATAATTATCCTCACCTCCTAAAATTTTCTATGAAATAAAAGTGTGGATTTATTCCAATTCTTCTTTTCTAATAGTCCTGCCATCAATACTATAAAACCATTTATAATTATTCTTTTCATTGCACATGTTTTTAAACTCCATGTAAGATTGATAATACTAATTAGGCACAGCCATATATCTATAACAATCTCTACTTTTTAACAGCTTGAATTTTTACAAAGTGCTATGTCTGGCATATTTACATCCTTAATCATTTAAACCATCTAAAATTGGTTTAAAATATTCTTTAACAATTTGCATATATAAATCTCTTTTATTTTTCCACAGCCAGTCTACGATTTCAATTTTATTAACTTCTAATGAATCATATATTATTTCTGTTTTACAACATGGACAACGATATATGACTAAATCATCTGCTTGTTTAAAGAATTCAAAAATAATTTGATCTTCCATTATTTTTGAACATGTTTCACAACTTATTAATAATGACATAATTTTTATAATTCCTTTCTATTCATTTTTTTTAAGTATATCTTCTGGATCAATGTCGAAATATTCACACAAATCAACTATATCAAGTGCTATACCATCATGTCTCAAATTAACTTCAATTCCACCTTCTGATAAATAATATTCTCCTATTAATTCTGTAAATTCTTCAATATAGTAAAATTCTATCCATAAGACTAATTCGTCACCACGCCAATCTATTTCTAATTCATTTTCATATATAAATTTATATAATTGTAATCCTGTCAATGTAAATAACCTCCTAAAATTTTCTATGAAATCTACATTTGATTGTAATATATTTTATCAATTAATTCGATATATTTATTAATTTCTTGAGATTCCATTCCTCTATGATGATAAAGAAAATCAGCAAATTTATCTGTACTTATACAACACCACAAATCACTAATAACATCTTTTAACATATTATAACTATCTTCATTTTTGATTATTTCACCAGCTTTAAGATTACAATTTATAATTTGAAACAATCTTTTCTTATTCATAAATTTTATCCCTCACATTAAATTTCATTAATTCTGACATACGCAAACTTTTCCTTTTTTAAAGTCTCCTTTATGCAATACACTTCTTATTTGCTGATACAATAATACATTATATTTCTTACAATAATGTTCTATATCATTTATTTCATAATATATTTCATATCTTTCTGAACAATTAAAGCAACTAATATTATTGTTAAAATCATTACACACATCATTCTCTTTAATATATTTTTTATGCTTCACACAATATGGAATATTGTCCTTAGCGTCTTGGCTGTATTCTTCTGTATAAAAATTACATTCTTCACAGTTTATTAATATCTACCCCTTTTAAAATAAAATCATTCTTTTATTCATCATTTTTATATAATTTATTGTTTATATTAGACCGTATACTTATTGAACCTCTCCACCTTACGCTATGCTTAGAAGATGGAATGTTCTTGGCTATTGGGATAAAAACTTACCTGCTCTGCCTACTTGACATGATATAATCCCATCAATTTTTAAAACATCGCTCATACTTAAATCAGATTCAATATGTAATAAATTCTTTTGTTTTTGAGACTGCCATTTTATATTTAGATTTTGTTTGATATCGTTTAGCTTGTTTTCTTTAACCATTATTATATAATCCATAATTTTCTCCTTTTAAATGTATTATATGAACTCTCTCACCACTTAATTTTTATCAAAATTTGAAGTGAGAGAATTCTTGCTCTAAAATTGTTAAACTCTTATTCCAGTGATTTTAAAGAACTTTTCAGCATCAAAATTTGGAATTGACTTTATGACATTTCTTTTACTTTCTGAAAGTTCATTCCACCATTTAATACAAGCATTAGTATTATCACGAATTTTCAAATAACCACCTGTGGTTTCATGTTCAGGATGTTGTTCTTTTTCTGCATCTGTCATATCTTCTGACCGAACCCATTCAGTAGGTCTAAAATCAATTTGATTTAATAAATAACGTGCATCTGAGTTCCACCATTCTTCCATAGTCATATCAGTTTCTTTGTCAAAGAACTTCAACTTATGTTGATTAGTATTAAAACAACCTACATTGAAAGAAGAAAGGTTCCAATCGCCAGTGTTGTAATCGCCAGTGTTGCAAAAACCAGTGCAAGCCTTCCCCGTATTAACTAACTTCAACACTTCTTCCCAGGGGATTTCTCTTACTATTTTTATTTTGTTGGTGCAACACTTGTCACCTTTTTCTGCAACTTCACCTAATGCAACAACTTCTGCAACTTTGTTATTAGGATTAAATCTGTAATAGTTGAAGCAATCTTTTGGTTGTTTATAGAAAAAAAATCCTCTATCACATGCACTTGGGGTAACATTTTCTTCATATGTTTTACCAACTTCATATTGAAACCCCCTATATGTCCAATCAGGTTTAAAAACTTTAAATCCTTTTATAGCTTCCATTTACTTTTCCACCCTTTGTTAATTCTTTTTATTTCTGCTGTTACCACAAAGATTATGGTAACTAATAATGAAATTAAACTTCCTACTAATTACATCTAAACCGCTCCACATTCTTCCACTCTATGGAATTTATTTGCAACACTTTTAAAGACATCGCTTTCTAAAAGTGTCTTTATGTCGGAATCATTTCCGGCATACTTCAATTTTGCGATGTGATAGCATAACTGACGAATTAGTCTTTCGTCCACTATGATGTCGAAACTTCCACACCAGAGGGGGAAAGATGAATAATCAAGGTCTGCACCTCTAAGGTCTACACATCTAAGGTCTGCATCTTTAAGGTTTGCGTCTTTAAGTCTTGCACCTCTAAGGTCTGCCCATCTAAGGTCTACCCATTTAAGGTCTGCCCATCTAAGGTCTGCATCTCTAAGGTCTACACATCTAAGATCTGCCCTTTTTCCATCTTTTCCTCTTAGCCATTTTTTGTGGCTCTCTAATATTTCTTGTAGCCTTTCTTTTTGCATTTTTAAATCCTCCCTGTGATATAATGGTTGTGATATTTTACTTAAATGCATTGGCTGTGCGTTTTTTTTATTTCTGTTTTTACGCTCTTCTTCCATAAGTCGGGCGTTTTCTTCTTCTAACTCTGCAAGTTCTTCATAGTTTACTTCTAGTTTCCAATCATAATCAAATATCACTTAACCCCTCCCATTTTTGTATAGTGGATATACCTTTGTGTAATCAGATATAAGTTCATACGTTTATTATCAAATTCTTCTATGTCGTTATTATTTTTTATAATAACTTGCTTTTTATTTAAATGTTCGTTATGTACAAGAATAACCCATTCT
>JAAYTS010000160.1 GCA_012517995.1 Clostridium sp. | reverse complement strand
TGAATATAAACTCATTTTTTACAATCTACAATAATAAAAGAGGTACTTTAAAAATTGAGTATCCATCTGAATATAATTTTGAAATTTATACAAATAGATATTATGCAGATAACTATTATAGTCAAGATCTAATCTACAATGTGGTTAGTAAAATTTCTTTTGGAGAACAAGAAACACATGAAATATATAATAAACCTTTGTGGGATTCTGTAGAAGCAAGAGCTGATGTCTTTAAAGAGTATGAAGAAAAAATATTATTTCAAGATCTTTTAATAAAAGATGATAAGATATTTGTAAAATTGGTAAATAATACTTCCGTTGAATTGGAAGATTGCTATGTAATTGTAGATGGTCTTTATGTTAGTATAGGAAATATTAATCCAAAGTCTGAAAAAGATTTAAAAATTGATTTATCTGATAAGTCAATTAAAAATAATTTTGAACTTTTAATGAATGAGATTTATCCAATGACACATAGTGGATCATATTATAATGATGAATATAAAAAGCAGCAGAAAAAAAGAGAAGCACATAATATAGCACATTATAATTTTATTCAAGGAATAAGTAATAATAATGCTTTAACGGGAAAACAAATTATTTTTGCAGCATTGAATTATGATGATTTTGGTAATGAATTAAAAGTAAATGGGAAATCACCAAAAGTATATAATACAAATGTTATTTATACAATTGAAAACATTAGATATGAAAAAGGCGAATACGTAGTATTTCCAAAAGGAGCTATAAAACCTGTATTAAACAATCCGGAAAAATTTTCATTAGAAGATTATATGATGTATACTTTTTATGAAAATGTAGAAGCAAGATTAACTTTTAATATCCAAAGGGGTATAACAGTTAAAGAGTTTGAGATTGATTGGACAGAAATAAATCAAGAGCTTTTCTATGCAAATGAAAGCGTTGAAAATAAATTAAATAACTATGATTTATACATTAAAAACAATGCTACTGACGAATGGGAAAAAACAGATAAAGTATTTAAGGTTAGTACCAATGTAGAAAATTACATAAACCAATTAAATCAGATTAAAGTTAAAGCAGATATTACTTTTACTGAATATAATTATGGACATGATATTTTAATAATTCCTGAAATAGAAGTAAGTGGGGTGGTAAACTGATGCTTGTTATAAAAAACCTTGTTAAAAACTACGGAAAATTTAGGGCTGTAGACAATTTGTCATTGGAGATAGGAAAAGGTCAAATATACGGTTTTGTAGGTGCTAATGGTGCTGGAAAAACTACAACAATAAAAGTTGTAGCTGGACTTTTAAAGCCTACATCTGGAGAAGTTATAGTTGGAGGAATGGATATAAGAAAAAATCCCATTATATATAAAAGAAAAATAGGTTATATGCCTGACTTTTTTGGAGTATATGATGATCTTAAAGTGACAGAGTATATGAATTTTTATTCAGGAATATACGGAATCAAAGTAGATGAAAGAGATAAAATTTGTGATGAGTTACTTGAGTTGGTGAATTTAAAAGATAAAAAAAATTCCTATGTTGATGATCTTTCGAGAGGAATGAAACAAAGGCTTTGTCTTGCTAGAAGTTTAATTCACAATCCTGAACTTTTAATTTTAGATGAACCTGCATCAGGCTTAGACCCAAAGGCTAGGGTAGAGATGAAAGAGGTATTAAAAGAACTTGGTAACATGGGAAAAACAATACTTATAAGTTCGCATATATTGCCTGAACTTGCAGAAATGTGTACCGCTATTGGAATAATAGATAAAGGGAAAAAGGTTGTTTCAGGGACAGTTGAAGAAATAATGTCACAGGTTTACATGAACAAAATTATTCGTATAAAAGTTTTAGATAAAAAAGAGGAATTGGAGAAATTCTTAAAGGAACAACCAGCTATTTCATCTATAAAAGTTCATAGTGAGTATATAGATGCAGAATTTGAAGGAACAAAGGAAGTTATGGCACAGATGCTAAAGAATGCTATAAATCTCGAGATACCAGTGATATCTTTTTATGAAGTTGATAGAAATTTAGAGTCTGTATTTATGAATTTAATTGAAAGGGGAGAAGAAAAAAATGCAAATTAACCCTGTTATAGAAAAAGAATTAAAGACAAAAATGAGAGGTTGGAAAGCACCAGCACTAATAACTGCATATTTGGGTTTTTTATTTTTAGTAGTGATTTTTTACTTTTTAATTTTATACGATGATGGTTATTATGGAATGAGAAACATAATATCTGAAGTTGCAGTAAGTTTATACAACACCCTTGCTTTTTTACAGCTTCTTTTAATACTTTTTATCACTCCTATAATAACAGGTGGGGCAATAAGTTCAGAAAGAGAGAGACAAACTCTGGATTTATTATTGTGCACAGATTTTTCAGCTTTTAAAATTGTCATTGGGAAAATATTTGTGTCAATAGCCCATGTTATGCTTTTGGTAATAGCATCTTTTCCTATTTTAGGGATAGTGTTTTTATATGGAGGAGTAGGGATTACGGATATTCTTTTATTATTTGTATTTTATATTCTTGTTGCAGTAATGACAGCAAGTGTTGGGGTTTTTTATTCAACTATTTTTAAAAAGACGATTATTTCAATAGTTTTGACCTACATTACCCTAGGGGTTTTTATATTGGGTACCCTTATATCTTTCTTAATAATTACTGAGGTGATAATGGACTACTATTTTACAGCGGAGTGGTACCATTTTATGCTTTTCTTTGCTCCTAATCCTTTTTATGGTTTTGGTACGGTTTTGGAAAATACCGCAACAGGATATGGACTTTTTTATGGATTTGTATCATTAGCTAATTCAGATGGAGGGGTTCCTATTATAAAAGCATTAGGTGTTAATTCTATATTTAATATTGTATTATCATATTCTTTAATAAAACTTAGTGCAAAAAGAATAAGGCGGCTTAAATAGAGTTTTTTAAGTATTAAAACTTTAAGATTAGCATTATTAGAAGGAACTTTTTAAAGGCAATAGAAGTCTTATATATAATAGGAATTTAATTATTGTAATATGAAAAGAGTGATTGTTATGGATGTAAAAGATATATTTAATGCATTAAAGCCTCTTAAAAAAAGAATTTATTTTAAAAATGCATTAGATTATTTTTGTTATTTTTTTATAGGTGCAGGAATATTAGCTTTGGTGTTTTCTCTTATGTCACTTTTTGTGCCCATAACTTTTATTGGCGAGAAAATTCTTGTTATATACCTTGTGCTTATCTTTTTATCTTGTATTTTTTCAATTGTATTGGCGCCTAAAGATTATAAAATTGCTAAAATAGCTGATTCATTAGGTCTAAAAGAAAGAGTTATTACATCCTATGAATTAAAAGATGATAAGTCAGAATTGGCAAAAATACAAAGGGAAGATGCATTAAAGACTGTAAAAGGTGCAGATTTTAAATCTTTATATAAAATACATGTGCCATACTATAAACTTCTAACAGGGATATTGCTTTTAGGTTTAACTCTAACTATTTTTACAATACCCACTGAAGCTAGGGAAAAAGCTCTATTAAAAGAAGAAATGGAAAATGAAACAAAGAAACAAATTGAGAAAATTCAAGAAGAAAGGAAAAATTTAAGTAAAGATCAAAAGGTTGCTACTGAAAAATTAGATGAAGCAGATGAAGTGGTTGATAACCTTTTACAGGAGCTTAAAAATATTAAAGATGAGGAAGAGGCAATAAAGGCTCTTTCAAAAGCTAGAAACCAGCTTGAAGAATTAAAAAATGACGGTTTAGAAGAATTAAAAAATGTATCTGAAAAATTAAAAGAAAGTCAACTTTCAAAAGAATTAGGTGAAGCTTTAGAGAAAAATGATATGGAAGCTATAAAAAAGCAGCTTGAAAGTTTAGGAGAAAATCTTTTAAATGCATCTAATGAAGAGTTAAATGAGTTTTTAGAAAAGCTTCAAGAAGCAATGGAAGGGATTTTACAAGATCAGGATTTAAAAGATGCGTTAAAAGAATTAATGGAAGCAGCAGAATCTAAAAATGGAGAAGATATAGAGAATACATTAGAAAAATTAGAGGAATTAATGGAAACAATTGATTTAAAAGCACTAGAAAATATGAAAATAGATCAATTAGCATCCATGTTAAACAGTGGAATAAATAACCTTTCAAAGATGGCTGGAAGTAACTTTGACTTTTCAGGCTTTGGTAAAACAAATAGCCAAGGTGGAGGAAGCTCCAATGAAAATGGTAATGGAGAAGGCCAGGGAGAAGGCCAGGGAGAAGGCGAAGGTCAAGGTCAAGGCGAAGGTCAAGGCCAAGGCGAAGGCCAAGGTCAAGGAGAAGGCGAAGGTCAAGGAGAAGGCGAAGGTCAAGGAGAAGGCGAAGGGAGTGGAGTTGGAAGTTCAACCAGCAATAAAGATGCAGGACATTCAAATGCATCTTCTAGTACTACTAATTCTAGTGGAAGCTTAGACAGCCAGGTGAGAGATTATGAACAGATATATGTTCCACAAAGACTTGGTGGAGACTCAGAGATTTCACAGGTTACAGGAACGGTAGGAGAAAGTGGTGAAACTCAAATAATTCAGACTGACGCTCCTATGCTAAAGGGAAATACACTTCCCTATAATGAGGTTTTGGGTGAATACAAAGAAAAAGGAATGACATCATTAAAAGATGCGCCGATACCACAGGGAATGAAGGATATTGTAAGGGACTATTTTTCTACATTAGATGAGTAATAATTTAATATTGTATATTTAGATATTAATTTAATAAATATGAGGGGGAAATTATGGATATAAATGAATCTAAAATTAAAAAAGTTATAGATACAGTTTCTAGAATTGAAAGTGAAGTAGCAAAACATATGATAGGGCAAAAGCCTTTAATAAGGCAGGTTCTAATTTCTATATTAGCAGGTGGAAATGCCCTTTTAGAAGGAGTACCAGGTCTTGGGAAGACAAGACTTGTAAAAACTTTTGGAAAGGTTATGGATCTACAATTTTCAAGAATACAATTTACTCCGGATTTAATGCCAGCGGATGTGACGGGGACCAATATAATTACCCAAAATGAAAAGGGAAAAGGTGAATTTACTTTTCAAAAAGGGCCTGTATTTACTAATATCCTTTTAGCAGATGAAATTAACAGGGCAACACCTAAGACCCAGAGTGCTCTTTTAGAGGCCATGCAGGAAAAAACCGTTACAGTGGGAAATAACACCTACCAACTTCCGAAGCCCTTTTTTGTTTTGGCAACTCAAAATCCCCTTGAGATGGAAGGAACATATCCTTTGCCAGAGGCACAGCTGGACAGGTTTTTATTTAAGCTTACAGTGCCATTTCCTTCATTAGAGGAATTGGTTGATATAGTATCAATGACTACTGAAAAGGAAGATGAAAGTCTTAATACCGTCACAAATGGAGAAGAAATATTGGAAATAAGAAGCATTACAAGGCAGGTACCTGTAGCAAAACCTGTTATGGAATTTGCTTCAAAGCTGATACTTGCTACTCACCCCGAAAGTGAATACGCACCAGAAGTTACAAAAAAATACATACGTTTTGGTTCAAGTCCAAGGGGAGCGCAGGCAGTTATTTCAACTGCAAAAATCAGAGCATTTTTAGAGGGAAGATATAATGTAGCCTTTGATGATATAAAGTATGTGGCATATCCAGCCCTAAGGCACAGGTTTTTCCTAAATTTTGACGGGATGTCAGAAGGTATAACCACCGATGATTTAATTGGTGAAATAATTAAAGAACTTGAAAAACAGTAAGGATGAAAGGAAACTCTATCGGTATGGGAAGTCTTTTTGACAGTGATTTTTTAAAAAAACTTGAACAATTTAAGTTGTGGTCTAAAATAATGACACAAGACGGCGGGACTGGAAATAGAAAGTCACGTGCTAAGGGAAGTTCTGTTGAGTTTTCTGATTATAGAGAATATATCATGGGGGATGATTTTAAAAAAATTGACTGGAATGCTTATGGAAGATTTAAAAAGCTGTTTATAAAACTCTTTATGGAAGAAAGAGAGTCATCTGTGCAAATATTTTTAGATGTAAGTAAGTCCATGGACTATGGTGATCCTAATAAAAGCATTGCCTCTAGAAGACTTGCAGCTGCTATTTCTTACATTAGCCTTTCTAACTATGACAGAGTTTCAGTTGCATGTATAAATGATAAAGTGGACAAATTCAAGTCCTCTTTAAGGGGGAAAAATTCTTTTAAAGAAGTGATGAGTCTATTAGAAAATATTGAATATAATGGTACTACAAATATTTATGAAACAATTTCAAAATACCCTTTTAAATTTGGAAAGGGAGTTTCACTTGTTATTTCTGATTTTTTTTCTGAGGGAAATCCATTAGATATGATAAAATACTTACAGTTTAAAAAACAGCATGTTTATATATGTCATATTTTATCTCCTCAGGAAATTTCACCGGAAGTTGGAGAAAGTGTAAGACTTATAGATTCAGAAACCGGGATGCACAAGGAAGTTGCAGTATCTAAAAATTTACTTAATATGTATAATAAAGCATATCAAAAATTTATAAATACATTTGAAGAAAGCTGTGCTAAAATGGGTGTGCATTATATGCTTATGGATACATCAATTCCTATAGAAGGCTTGATACGAATGGTGGTGAGTAAAGAATGACCTTTTATTCACCCTGGGGATTTTTGGCACTAATTGGAGTACCCATAATTATTATACTATATCTTTTAAAGCAGCAACATGAAGATTTAACTGTATCAAGTTTGTATCTATGGGAAGAGGTTATTAAAGATTTAGAGGCAAATGCACCTTGGCAAAAACTTAAGAAAAACATATTAATGATTCTTCAGATTATTGCTGTAATTTTGTTGGCATTGGCGTTAGCAAAGCCTTATTTGAGTAATCTTGAGTCAAATATTCAAAATGTAGTTGTTGTTATAGACACCTCAATGAGTATGCAATCTAAAATGGGGAATAAAACCAGATTTGATGAGGCTAAAGCTAATGCAAGGGAGTATATAACAAATTTAAAACCTAATACCTATGTTACATTAATAAGTGTGGGAAAAAACACAATTATAGAAGAAAATTTAAGTAAAAATAAAAGCAGTCTTTTAAACAGCTTAAATGCCATAGAGGTTACTAATAGTGCCTTAAATATAGATGATGCTAAGAGTATAATTTTTTCAATTGCAAATCAACATCCTAATACAAAAGTGGTTTTATTTGGGGATCAGAACTTTTTTATTGAAGGGGTGGAAATGGAGTTTTCAGATATGTCAGGGGAGGCTGAAAACTTTGCAATTATTAATCTTTCCCATACAGTAACTGAAAATGGAATAACAGCCCTTAGCACAATAGCAAATTACACTGGGGCAGATGCTAAAATTCCTCTTAGCATTTATTTAGATGGCAGTGTATATGATGCTAAATATGTAGATATAGCATTTGGTGAGACTTTAAATGTATATTGGAATAACCTGCCTGAAAGTACAAATGTTATAGAAGTTAGAATTGACAAAGAAGATGCACTTGCCATTGATAATACGTATTGGAATGTTGTAGAAAAAGGGCTAGGCAATAAAGCATTACTGGTTTCAGATGGGAATGTATTTATTGAAAAAGCTTTAGCATTGTCAAATAAGCTTGAGCTTTATAAAACACTTCCTGATGAAAGCAGAGAATTTATAGGGTATGATCTTTATATATTTGATGGTTTTTTACCAGAAATAATTCCTGAAGATGGCAGTATAATGATTTTTAATCCACCAAAAAATCAGTTATTTCAAGTTGGTGAGGTGGTGGAGATTCCACAGATAAAAGAACTTAGAGGAGATATTTTTAAATATGTAAAAGAGTTTGATTTTTCAATAGGAGAGTCAAAAATAATAGAGGTTCCATTATGGGCTGAAGAGATTATAGAATTTAAAGAAGGTAGTGGCGGGTTTGCTGGGCTTTATAACAATCAAAGAATTCTTGCAATAGCATTTGATATTTTTAAAACAGATATTTCTATAACTCCTGCCTTTCCTATTTTTATCACTGATGCGATAGAATGGCTTTTGCCATCTGCCATTGAAAACATAGCCAGTGTAAATTCAGGAGACAGCATAACCTTTAATTTGCATCCAGGGACAGAAAAAGCTCTTATAAAGACTCCTTTAAAAGAAACTTTTGAAATAGCACCTCCTTTTCCAGCAAGGGTTTTTGACAAAACAGAAGAGCCAGGTGTTTATACATTAGTTCAAAAAACAATTGAAGGGGAGATTAATTATAATTTTTCTGTTAATGTTCCATCAAAAGAGGAATCTGATATAAATAAAAAGGTTGTAGCAAAAGATGAAGATGATAAAGATGCTAAAGAAAGAAATGTTGTAAAGACTGGCAGGAACATTCAATTTGTATTTATATGGATTATAATAATACTTTTATTGATAGAATGGTGGTTTTATAAAAATGGCATTTAATTTTAACTATCCTTTGATACTTATACTTTTTCCTGTGTTTGCAGCATATTTATTGTATGTATCAAGGGGATTAACAAGGCTTACAAAAACAAAAAAAAGAATTATTTTAGGTTTAAGAATGATAATTTTGTTATTACTTATATTGTCTCTTGCAGGTTTTGGGCTAAAGACAGCGTCTAAATATACCACTACTATATTTTTAGTTGATTCATCAGACAGTGCAAAAGACTCTAAAGATATAGCAGAGAAATTTATAAAAAATTCTATTGAAAACAAAGGGAAAAATGACAAAGTGGGAGTGGCAAGTTTTGGGGCAGATGTTGCTGCCGAGCTTAGTCCTTCACTAAATCCCCGTTTTTTTACTTTGCAGGCAAAGATAAATAGTAGATTTACCAATATTGAAAAAGCTCTTAATCACGTTATTTCTATGATTCCGGCTAGTGATAACAAAAGAGTTGTCTTAATTAGTGATGGTGAAGAAAATACCGACAATGTATTTTCAGTAATTAATATTTTAAAGGAAAAAGGAATTTCTTTAGATGTTTTTATGTTAGAAAATCTAGAGAAAAATGATGTACAGCTTACAACAATAGATCTACCTAGATTTACAAGATTAAATGAACAATTTGATGTTTTTATAAGAGTTGATAGCAATGTAAGAACAGCTGGAACACTAAAATTATATAGAGACAGAAAATTGATTTCTAGTACAGATATAGAAATACAGGTGGGTGAAAATAATTTTGTTTTTTCACAGACTGCTGAAGAAGGTGGTATGATAACTTATACTGCTGAAATTGATATTATAGATGATAATGTAAGTCAAAATAACGAAAACTCTGCCTTTGTTTATGTAGAGGATATGGCAAATATTTTAATTATACAGGGAAAAGAGGAAGATACAAAGGAGATAGAAAAAATACTTGAAGGGGATGTAAAAATAAATGTTATTTCACCAGAAAGTGCTCCTAAAAGCATTGAACACCTTCAAAAGTATGATGCTTTTGTTATTTCAAATGTTTCTGCAGAACGCTTAAATGATGAATTTATAGAAAACCTTGAAATAAGTGTCCGTCATATGGGGAAAGGGCTTTTAGTAACAGGTGGAGAAGAAAGTTACGCTTTAGGTGGATATAAAAATACACCTTTAGAGGCGGCACTTCCTGTAGATATGAATGTGAAAAGTGATGAGGAACATCCAAATTTAGGACTCTTGCTGGTACTTGATAAATCATCAAGTATGGCTTCTGGAAACTATGGAATATCAAATATAGAACTTGCAAAAGAAGCTGCAATACGTTCAACTGAAATTTTAACTCAATTTGATTATATAGGTGTTATTGCTTTTGATGGTGCTCCACAATGGGTGGTAAAAACACAAAAGCTTGATAATTTAAAAAAAGTACAGGATTCAATAGGAACTATAAGAGCAAGTGGTGGAACTAGCATTCTTCCTGCACTAGAGGAAGCTACTAGATCATTAACAGAAGATACAGATGCAAAATTAAAGCATATAATTCTTTTGACAGATGGTATGGCTGAAAGAACAGGATACGAAGCTGTAATGAGTAAAATGGAAAAAGAGGGAATAACCCTTTCCACTGTCGCCCTTGGACAAGGAGCTGATACACAGCTTTTAGATTTATTGGCAAAAAGAGGCAACGGCAGATATTACTATGTAGATGAGTTTTCTGACATGCCTAAAATATTTGCAAAGGAAACCACTATAGCAGCAAAAGCATATATTAATAACAAGCAATTTACCCCTATATTAAGAAGTTATTCTCCTATTTTAGATGGTATAGAGTCAATTCCAGACCTTTATGGGTATATTAGAACAACGAAAAAACCATCTTCAAGGGTTATCTTTTCAAGTGATGAAGATGAACCAGTTTTGGCAACCTGGCATTATGGACTAGGAAGAGCGGCTGCATGGACCTCTGACACAAAGGGAATGTGGACAAAGGATTGGATGAATTGGGAAGAGTCTCCGACATTTTGGAAAAACCTTATATCCTGGCTTGTTCAAAAGAAAGTACAGGACGATTATATTGTATCAGGGGGTACTGAAGGGGGAAAAGGATTTATTGAGTTTACAATGCCTTTAGAAGAAATTATTGAAGACGGAGAAGTTAAGGCAACTTTGATAAGTCCGTCAGGAGAAGAGGAAGAAACAAAGTTAGAGGTAGTCTCTCCAGGGGTTTACAGAGGAGAGTTTTCAGCTGATGAAACAGGGGCGTATATTGCAAGTGTAAGTATTGATAGTGGAGGGGAGACTATAAATACTACAGTTGATGGAATTTTAGTTCCATATTCCCCAGAATATAATTTAATAAAGACTAATGGAAAAGAACTTTTAGAACGGTTGATATATGAAAGTGGCGGTAGAATTATTAAAAATGCGGAAGAAGTGTTTTCAGGAAATATAGCTACAAATGAAAATATAAACGATACTACAGATATTTTGCTTTTGATGGCATTGATATTTCTTATTATGGATATAGCTATAAGACGTCTTAATATATCTTTTAAAAAGTTTGATGTGCTATTAGAAAAGGGAAGAACTGCAACTACTGTACTTAAAGGAAAGGTGGAAATAAATAGAAACAAACAGCTATTTACTGAAAATATAAAAAGTAATAAAGTTGAAGATAAAAATAAGGATATAGATAAAGATAAAGTGAATAGAAGCAAGAAAAAAACTGATTTAGAAAAGGGAAAAATGCAGCATACGGATACATCTCACATATCAAAATTATTAGAGAGCAAAAGAAAAAGAGATTAAAAAATATTAATCATTTTGAGCTGTTTGGACTTTATAACTAGCTGATGTATCGGTAAGAGACATATTTTCCCATGCGCGTGATTTCCATCTAAATAGCATCATAAGTCCTCTGCACCATTCGTCACAGCCAAGAGCTATCCACACTCCCAATAGTCCTAAACTAAATTTAAGTCCAAGGACAAAAGATAGCAGTACAGCAACGCCCCACATTGAGAAAACACCCATTACCACAGGGAACTTAACGTCACCGGCAGCTCTTAATGAGTTTATTATAACAACGTTAAATACCCTTCCAGGTTCTAAGAAAATAGATAGGAGTAAAAGTTTATTGCCTAAATCTATAATTGATTGGTCTTTAGTAAATAGTCCAAGTAAGTTTTTTGAAAAGACAAAAATTAATATGGACATACAAAAGACTATTAATAATGCAACTCTTAAACTTTTAAGACATGTCCTGTAAGCTTCTTCTTTTTTCCCTGCTCCCACTAAATGACCAACCATAATTTGAGTTCCTTGACCCACAGCTATACCAAAAATCATAATGAACATCATAACATTATTGGTATAGACTTTGGTGGTTAGAGCCACAGTTCCCATTTCTGTAATAATACGGGTAATAGTAAGCTGGGACAGATGATATGCAGCTCCTTCACCAGCTGAAGGAATACCAATTTTTAGTATATCTTTTATTGTTTGAACAGGTAAAGGCCTTAAGTATTTAAAATTAAGTTTCATTCTAGGGTTTTTCATAATTACAATAAGCATCACTGAAAATCCAAGAGTTTGAGCTGCGATGGTTGAAATTGCAACACCAGTAACACCAAGTTTTGGTACACCAAAAAGACCAAATATAAATAAACTATTTCCTATTACATTTAAAGCATTCATTCCTATAGTGATATACATTGTTATTCTGGTATGCCCGTAACTTCTAATAATTGCAGATAAAGTAGCAAGCATTGCCTGGGCAACTGAAAGTCCCCCTGTTATTCTAAGATAGGTAAGGGCATAGTCCATTAATTCCTCTGGTACATTCAGAAGGCGTAAAATAGGATTACTTAATAAAAAGACAAGGGCTCCTATTACCATGCCATATAATAAGGCACTTGAAGTTGCTGTAACTGCAACTTCCGAAGCCTTTTTTTCATTTTTAGCTCCAAGGTGCTGGGAAACAAGGACAGCTGTTCCCGTTGAAACAACCCAGTAAAGCATAATTAATATATTATTAATTTGATTAACCACTCCAACTGCAGCAACGGCATTGTCTGAGTATTTGCTCAGCATAATGGTATCTATGTTTCCGAGCATTATTCTAAATAGCATTTCAATAAATATTGGCCATGTAAGTGCAGCGACGGTTAGCTTATTATTTGTATTAGTCTTTGGCATCATCTATTCTCCTATAGATTATTATATTAACATAGATTATTATATTAATTTTGATTTATATACAATATATTAATTATATCATTATAAAGAGGTTGTATCTACTTTTTTTAATATATCGCTAATTAATAAATATATTTTAATAGTTTTTCTACAAAAATTATTATTTTTTTATTGTTTAATTGTACTAAAATGTGTTATTATAATAAAGTGTGCTTTTTTAACATTTTAATACAAGCTTAGAAGGGAGAAGTAAGTTATGGGAAAAAACATAAATCTTGAAATAGCAGATGATTTTATAAAGAAAAATAGTGACGAAAATGATGAATTTATTATAGATAATGATGAGAAAGCAGAGTGGGCATTAAGAAAAATAGCAGAGGAAAGGGAAGAAGCACAGCACTATATTAATGTTTGCAAATCGATGATAGCAGAATATGAAGAAAAAATACAAAAAGAAGAAGAAAGATTAAATAAAAAAACATCATATCTTGAAGGGAAATTACAACAGTATTTTCAATCTGTTAAATATAAATCAACCAAAACTCAAAAAATCTATAAATTACCAAGTGGTACATTGAGGTTAAAATACCCACAGCCTGAGTTTAAACGTGATGAAGAAAAACTTGTGAACTGGTTAAAAGAAAATAAATTTCTAGATCTTATAAAAGTAAGAGAGGTACCAAATTGGGTTGAGTTAAAGAAAAATATTAAAATATCAGGAAACAGGGTTGTATCAGAGGATGGACAAATAATTGAAGGTGTTGAAGTGATAGAAAAACCTCCAGTGTTTGAAGTTGAAACATAATTTTGCACAATGTTTTAAAATTTTGCAAAAAAACGAAAAATTCAAAAATATCTTTAAAATAAAGTACATCCATATTATAATAATAATATAAGGCACTTTTATTTTCAAAAAACATACTTACCAATTTAACTAAGTAATTTAAATCTATCAACTACGCATTTGTATATTCGCAGGAAACATTTTTAATAACAGATACAATTTAATAAATATAAAAAGAATAAAAACAATAAAAACAATATTGTCTTTTAGTAATTACCACACAAAAAACATATTTTATTAATATGTTTTTTGTGTTGAGTAATATTATAAATATTATTTAAGGAGGAAGTATTATGCGTGTAACAAAAGTTTTAAAAGTTGGGGCTGGTATGCTAGCGTTAGCGTTATTGCTAGTATGCTTTGTAATCCCAATGAATGAAGCATCAGCAAGAACATTAAGTTCTAACGAAACAGGTACTCATGGTGGTTATGACTATGAATACTGGAAAGATACGGGAAATGGAAGCATGACTTTAAAAGATGGCGGCGCATTTAGTTGTCAGTGGAGTAATATTAACAACATATTATTCCGTAAAGGACGCAAATTTAACGAAACTCAGACATACCAACAACTAGGGAACATAACAGTAGAATATGGTGCAGATTATCGTCCAAATGGAAACTCATATTTATGTGTTTATGGATGGACAGTTGACCCACTTGTAGAATATTATATTGTTGATAGTTGGGGAGATTGGCGTCCACCAGGGGCTTCATCAAAAGGTAAAATTACTGTTGATGGAGGTACATATGATGTATATGAAACTACAAGAGTTCAACAGCCATCAATAAAAGGTACTGCAACTTTCCAACAGTATTGGAGTGTTAGAACTTCTAAAAAAACTAGTGGAGTTATATCTGTTAGTCAACACTTTAGTGCTTGGGAAAGAATGGGCATGAAAATGGGTAAAATGTACGAAGTTGCATTAACAGTAGAAGGCTATCAAAGTAGTGGAAGTGCTGATGTGTATAAAAACGTAATAACTGTAGGAGGTTCAATACCATCAGATCCTGGAGGATCACCTTCAAATCCTTCAAACCCAGCACCTCCAACAAATTCTGCTCCTAATTCAAGAAGTGCTTTTACTACAATTCAGGCAGAACAATATAATAGATTAAGTTCATCAACTATTGAAATAATAGGTACAGGTAATAATGGAGAAGGGTTAGGATATATAGAAAATGGTGACTCTGTAACATTTAGCAACATTGATTTTGGAAATGGTGCATCTTCATTTACTGCACGTGTTGCGTCAGGTGCTGATTCACCAACAAATATTGAAATCAGTGCAAATGGAACTCGCTTAGGTACTTTATCAGTTCGTTCAACAGGAGATTGGGATAGCTATAGAGAGGTGTCCACAACAATTAGCAATATTACTGGAGTACATGATTTAGTATTGACTTTCTCAGGTCCAGTAAATATAGACTCATTTGTATTTGAAAGAGCAAGTGGTTCACCACAACAGCCAGGACAGCCACAGCAGCCAGGGCAACCACAGCAGCCTGGACAGCCAGTAGGAGAAAAAAGTGCATTTAATAGAATCACAGCAAGCGACTTTGATGAAACAAATGCATCAAATATCCGAACAATAAATACAGATACTGGCAGTGGAATTGGTTATATTGAAAGTGGAAATACCGTAACATTTAAAAATGTTAACTTTGGAAATGGAGCATCAAGTTTTAGTGCAAGAGTTGCAACAGAAATGTCATCTGTAAATATTGAAATTCTTGTAGGTGGAAGGCGTGTAGGTACTTTAGAAGTAGGTTCAACAGGAGGATGGAATAACTATAGAGAATTATCAACAAATATTAGTAACGTTACAGGAGTGAATGATTTAGTACTAAGATTTTCAGGTGCTGTTAACGTAGGTACATTTGTATTTGGTACAGGAAGTGGTTCACCACAGCAACCTGGACAACCACAACAGCCTGGGCAACCACAACAACCTGGACAACCGCAGCAGCCTGGACAACCACAGCAACCTGGAGGAAATCTTTCTGTATCTGTTTCTGAGAATACATGGGGCGGTGGGGCTACAGTAAATGTTACAGTAAAAAATAATGGCTCAACTGCAGTTAATGGCTGGGAAGTAAATTTAGGTTTTGCAGGAGATACAAGAGTAACTAGCAGCTGGAATGGTACTTTTAATGCTAGTGGTTCTACTGTAACTGTCAGCAATGTTGGATGGAATGGAACAATACCACCAGGTGGTTCAGTAACATTTGGATTTAACATTTCTTACAGTGGTTCATACTCAAAACCAACTGCTTCTGCTAAAGCTAAGTAGTTTTACTTTAAAAATTAAATTTAAAAAGATTAAAAGCAGCTGCATTATTTAATGTGGCTGCTTTTAAAAAATCCACTATATCCTAAAGAAAATTGACTATTTTTCCAGAGAATTATATAATATATATAGGAGTTATTTAAAGGAGGAAAAAATGATTCAAGTCAATTATTGTGGATATAATTATTATAATACTGATTTTGACATAATTGACAGACCAAAAGGCAGTGGAGATTATTTGTTACTTTACTTCTTGACTCCAATGAATGTATTGCTTAACAATAAACTTGTTAATGCACAAGCCAAAAGTTTTTTGCTTTACACGCCTAATTATAGACAATGGTATCAGGCTGTAAAAAGATTTGGTAACAGTTTTGTTCATTTTAACGGTGATGAAAAATTTATTAAAGAATTATCCATACCCTTAAACCAAATTTTTTACATTGAAAATACATCAAAAATACAAGAATATTTTCGCTGGATTGAAAATGAATTTATTAATAAAACAATTTTTTATGAGCACCAGCAAGATGCCAATATGAGAGGTCTCTTAATTGAAATTGCCAGAAATCTTAGAAGTTCTGATACATGTGTAGTCAGAAACACTAGACGCCAGGAATTTGAAAAAATTCGTTACCAAATACTTGGCAATTTAGGACATAATTGGACTGCTGAAGAAATGGCAGCTCTTGCACATATGAGCACCAGCCAGTTTTATGCCATTTATCAGGAGGAATTTAATCAGACACCAAAGGCTTCTTTGATAGAAGCCCGTATGGAATATGCAAAATACCTTTTAAGAAATAATTCACTTAAGATAAGTCAAATAGCCAAAATGATTGGCTATCAAAATGAGTATCATTTTATACGTCATTTTAAAAAAAGGTTTGGAACAACTCCAGGACAATATAGAAAGTCCTTTTAGAAAAATTATTTTTGACCGTAATAAGCGTTTTTGCCATGTTTTCTAAGGTAGTGTTTGTCAAGAAGCTCTTTTTGAATTGGCTGGATTTTAGGATTAACCATAATGTTATGCCATGCCATAAATGCAATCTCTTCTAGTACAACAGCATTATGCACCGAATTAAATGGACTGGTTCCCCAAGAAAAAGGACCATGTGAGTGCACAAGGCAAGAGGGAATTTGTGAAGCACAAATATTCCTTTCTTTTAATGTTTCAATAATAAGAGTTCCGGTTTGGGCTTCATAAAATTCATTAATCATATCTACAGGCATCTTTTTAGTGCAGGGGATTTCCCCATAAAAATAATCAGCATGAGTAGTTCCAAGGGGTAAAATATCCATTCCTAATTGAGCAAATATAGTTGCCCAGGGAGAATGGGTATGTGTAATTCCTCCAATTTCTTCAAAAGCTTTATATAAAGCAATATGGGTAGGGGTATCGGAAGAAGGGTTAAGATTTCCTTCAACTTTTTCTCCTGTATTTAGGTCAACTACAACCATATCTTCAGCTTTCATTTTGTCATATTCAACACCTGATGGCTTTATTACCATCAGACCTTTTTCGCGGTCAATACCCGAAACATTACCCCATGTAAATTTAACAAGATTATATTTAGGCAAAAGTAAATTTGCCTCTAAAACCTCATTTTTGAGTTTTTCAAGCATTTAAAAACTACTCCTTTTTCCATGATTTAAGTGCTTCTGTTTCTGTACCAAAATATCCTTTATATATGTCTAAATATTTTTGGAAACCATAAGTTTCTGATTTTGTGGGATGTATGGTGGTAATTTGGGACTTATCAAATACATCTCCTAAAAGAAAGTCTTCTAAAGACTGATATTTTTCTTTATTTAGCATATAGGAGGCAAGTAAAGCCATTCCAAAAGACCCACCTTCATCTGCAGTTTCTATTACAGAGATTGGCATATTTAGGGCACTTGCCATAAACTTTTGTGCCACTCCCTCTGTTTTAAATAAACCACCATGTCCTACAAGCTGTTTTATTTTAGATTTGTCTTTTTTAAGCATCCTGTCCATGCTTATTTTTAAGGCAGCCATAGAAGTATATAGTTGTGAGCGCATAAAGTTGGCAAGATTAAAATCAGAATCAGGTAAACGTATAAACATAGGTATTCCAGCATCTATATTTAAAACAGGTTCACCTGAAAGAAAATTATATGATAAAAGACCGCCACAATCATTACTGCCGTCAAGTGCTTTTTTATAAAGGGTTTCAAATATTTTATTCATATCTGTTTCTCCACCTAAAACAGAAGAAATTTCACTAAATAGTTTTACCCATGCATTTAGGTCAGAGGTACAGTTGTTGCAGTGTACCATTGCAACAGGATTGCCAGTGGGAGTTGCAACTATGTCAAATTCAGTATTGTAGTCTGAAGAAGATTTTTCTAAAACCACCATTGCAAAAATTGAAGTTCCGGATGAAATGGAACCTGTATAAGGAGCAACACAGTTTGTAGCAGTAAGTCCTGTTGCTGCATCTCCTTCAGGAGGACAAACTGGGATTTTAGCCTCTAAAGTTCCTGTAGGGTCAATAAGTTTTGCGCCATCTTCAGTTAATTCTCCAGAAAAATCCCCGGCAAGTTTTATTTGAGGGAGTATATCCTGTATTTGCCAAGGATAATTTTTATCATAAATTAGATTGTTAAAAATGTTAATGAAATTTTTATCATAAGAATATGTTAGGCCGTCAATAGGGAACATGCCAGAAGCATCTCCTATGCCTAATACCTTTTCACCAGTTAACTGCCAGTGGACATAACCTGCCAATGTTGTAATAAAAGAAATATCTTTCACATGTTCTTCATTATTTAAAATAGCTTGGTATAGATGTGCTATACTCCAGCGCTGTGGTATTTTGAAATTAAACTTAGAGGTTAAAGTATCAGCAGCCTTTTGGGTTGTGGTATTGCGCCATGTTCTAAAGGGAACAAGAAGATTGCCTTCACTGTCAAATGCAAGATAACCATGCATCATTGCTGAAAATCCCATAGCAGCAAGTTTTTCTATTTTTACCCCATATTTGTCTTTTACATCATCACATAATGAACTATATGCCTTTTGTAGTCCCGTCCAAACATCTTGGATAGGATAAGTCCAAAAACCATTTTCAAAAGAATTTTCCCACTGAAAATAGCCTTTGGCAATAGGTTTATTTGATGGATCTATTAATACAGCCTTTATCCTGGTTGAACCAAATTCAACACCAAGAATTGCTTTTCCACTTTCAATAATTTCTTTTGTTGAAGTTTTCATATTTTAACCACCCTTTTAAAAAATACAAAACTTTTATTAAATGTATGGGTAAATATTTTAATTAAATTTAAAACCAATACTAATTTTCACCAAGTATAACTACATTCCAGGACTGTTTTTTAAGCACCACATTTAAAATTCCATCATCTATTTTTGCATCTGATGCCAATGACGGTATTACATTATCTGGATTGTCTTCAGTGTTAATTGCCTTAAGGTCAGAATGGTGAAGAACAATATGTTTTTTTACTTTATAATTTTCAAATTGTCTCATATCGCAAGTTACTTCCATATCCTCTTCTAAATCTTTATTTACTGCCAGAATAACAACTTCATTTTTTTCGTCATTTTCCACAATAACAGCATCTAAATAGGGAACATCGGTGTAATTTTTAGAATCGTATTTAGGACTGTATACTAGCGTATTTAATACTTTTCCATTGGCATAGTTTGAAGCATGGAAAAAAGGATAAAAAATTGTTTGACGCCATGCTCCTGTATCAGAAGTCATAATAGGAGCTATCACATTAACAAGTTGTGCCATACAAGCTATTTTAACACGATCACAGTTTTTTAAAAGAGTTATCATCATACTTCCAACAAGCAATGCATCTTCAAAATTATATACATCTTCTAAGCGAGGGGATATATGCTTCCATTTTTCTAAGCTTTTATCAGATTCTAATGTATGATACCATACATTCCACTCATCAAAAGAAAGATTAATTTGCTTATTGGAGCGTTTTTTTCCTTTTATAGCATCACACATTGCTATGACAGATTTAATAAAGCTTTCCATATCCATAGTATTAGCAAGGAAATCTGCTGGGTCATTTGCCTGATTTCCATAATAGGCATGAAGAGATATATAATCTATATTGTCATAAGCTAAATCCAACACTGTCATTTCCCACTCACCAAAGGTGGGCATTCCGCGCCCAGAACTTCCACATGCAACTAGCTGGATATCTGGGTCAACCATTTTCATAACTTTAGCTGTTTCATTTGCAATACGTCCATATTCGTAAGCAGTTTTGCTTCCAATTTGCCAGTCCCCGTCCATTTCATTTCCCAAACACCATACTTTTATGTTATGAGGATTTTGGTAGCCATGTTTTTTTCTTAAATCACTCCAATAGGTACCACCTTTAAAATTGCAGTATTCCAACAAGTTTTTAGCAGCTGAAATACCCCTTGTACCAAGATTCACAGCCATCATAGGCTGGACATTTACCTTATTACACCATTCCATAAACTCATTTAAGCCAAACTCATTAGTTTCTATTGTACCCCAAGCTTCTTCTACTCTGCAGGGACGTTCATTTTTAGGACCAACACTATCCTCCCACCTAAATCCAGATACAAAATTTCCTCCAGGATACCTTATAATAGGGATATTCAATTCTGAAACTAATTTTATAACATCTTTCCTAAAGCCATTTTCGTCTGCAAAAGGACTATCAGGTTGATATATACCTTGGTAAATTGAGCGCCCCATTTGTTCAACAAAAGAACCATAAATATTTCTATCAATTTTGTCTATAATAAAGCGCCTATCAATGACAAGTGTTGCTTTTTTCATTTAACTCAAATTCCTTTCTTTACAAACTTTTATTTTATATTGTTACATTGATGACATATAAACATAGTATAATATATATTTTTCTAAATGTACATAAAATATAGATTATTTTACAGAATTTTATGTAATAAGCTCTCATATACAATGATATTCCTATCACAAATGAAAATCTATGATTTTCTTTGAAAAAAAGTTGACTTTTTTTATAGTGATGCTTATTTTAAAGACAAACTGTAAAGATAATCAATTTGTCTTTAAAAAAAATCATAGAATTTTATCAATATAACTAATATTATAAATATGAAGTAATAAGTATGTACACCTAAATAAACAAAGCATTACAAAGATAATTTTAAAAAACACGTATAAATTTACAAAGCTTAATAAACAATTTATGTCAAATAACAAGTCAATTTTTTTCTTAGCAAAGAAATAGATAAGCAGCTAACATATACTGTATTATTTATTTAAAATCTAATAAAAATGGTGTACATAAAAACAATTTAAAAATCAAAACAAAAGTCAAAACTGATTACTTATACAAATCTTTTTGTATTAAGTAAATATATTATAATAAATATTAAAGGGAGGATGTATTATGACGGTGACAAGAACTTTAAAAGCAGTTACTTGTGTAATGGTGTTAGCTTTAACACTAGCATTTTTTGTGTTTCTAGGTACAGAAGCACAAGCAAGAACATTAACGAGAAATGAAATTGGTACCCACGGAGGTTATGACTTTGAATTTTGGGTGGACAATGGAAGTGGTTCCATGACTTTAACTGATGGTGGTACATTTAGTTGTCAGTGGAGTAATATAAACAATATATTATTCCGTAAAGGTAGAAAATTTGATCAAACCCAAACATATCAACAACTTGGAAACATATCTATAAGATATGGAGTAGAGTACTATCCAAACGGTAATTCATATTTGTGCGTATATGGATGGACAACTGAACCTCTTGTGGAATATTACATTATTGAGAGCTGGGGAGACTGGAGACCACCAGGAGCAAGTTCAAAAGGAACAGTTAATATAGATGGTGGAACATATGATATATATGAGACAACAAGAGTTCAGCAGCCTTCAATTATAGGAACTGCAACATTCCAGCAGTATTGGAGTGTACGTACTGCAAAGAAAACTAGTGGAGTGGTATCCGTTAGTGAACACTTTGCAGCTTGGGAAAGAATGGGCATGCGTATGGGAAAAATGTATGAAGTTGCACTAACAATAGAAGGATATCAAAGTAGTGGAAGAGCTAATGTTTATACTAATGAATTAACAGTAGGGGGACCTGCTCCTGGACCTGGCCCTGGTAATGAGGATCCAGCACCAGCATTGCCAGAAAATCCAGGCCCTAATTCAAGAAAAGCTAATTCTCAAATTGAAGCAGAAGAATACAATGGCGTAAGCACTTCTACTATGGAAATAATAGGAACTGGAAATGGCGGAAGTGGTATTGGATACATAGAATCTGGAAATACATTAACATTTAAAAACATAGACTTTGGAAGTGGAGCAAATACTTTTACAGCTCGTGTTGCATCAGGTGCTGATACAGCTACAAGTATTGATGTTAGATTAAATAGTGCTACTGGAACACGTTTAGGAACATTATCAGTTCCTTCAACAGGTGACTGGGATGCATATAAAGAACTGTCAACAACTATTAGTAATACAACAGGCTCAAAAGATATAGTTTTAGTATTCTCAGGTCCTGTAAACATTGACTGGTTTACATTTGGATCTGGTGGAAGTCAACAGCCAGGTGAACCAAATGAACCAAGTAATCCAACTCAACCAAATCAACCAAGTGATCCGTCACGTACACTAACTAGAAATGAAATTGGTACCCACGGAGGTTATGACTTTGAATATTGGGTGGATAATGGAAATGGTAGCATGGTTTTAAATGCTGGCGGTGCATTTAGCTGTGAATGGAGTAATATAAACAATATACTATTCCGTAAAGGGAAAAAATTTGATCAAACTCAAACATATCAACAGCTTGGAAACATATCTATAAGATATGGAGTAGACTACAGTCCAAGAGGTAATTCATATTTGTGTGTATATGGATGGACTACTGATCCTCTTGTAGAGTATTACATTATTGAGAGCTGGGGAGACTGGAGACCACCAGGAGCAAGTTCAAAAGGAAGAATCAATGTAGATGGTGGAACATATGACATATATGAGACAACAAGAGTTCAACAGCCTTCAATTATAGGAACTGCAACATTCCAACAGTATTGGAGTGTACGTACTGAAAAGAAAACCAGTGGAGTGGTGTCTGTTAGTGAACACTTTGCAGCTTGGGAAAGAATGGGCATGAAAATGGGTAAAATGTACGAAGTTGCACTAACAATAGAAGGATATCAAAGTAGTGGAAGAGCTAATGTACACACTAATGTATTAACAATAGGTGGTTCATCATTACCAGGAGATTCTGATCCAGGAGATTCTGACCCAGGGTCAGAGTTACCAGAAAATCCAGGACCGAATTCAAGAAAAGCTAATTCCCAAATTGAAGTAGAAGAATATAATGCAGTAAGCAGCTCTACTATGGAAATAATAGGAACTGGCGATGGCGGAAGTGGTATTGGATACATAGAGTCCGGAGATACACTAACATTTAAAAACATAGATTTTGGAAGTGGAGCAAATACTTTCACAGCTCGTGTTGCATCAGATGCTGATACAGCTACCAAAATCGAAGTTAGGTTAAATAGTGCTTCAGGAAAACTTTTAGG
>JAAYTS010000159.1 GCA_012517995.1 Clostridium sp. | reverse complement strand
GTATTGGAGTATTTGAAAAAAGATATGGTTTCAAAAGCTGCTTCCCGCATTAATAAAATGCTTTCTGATACCGTTGAAATTAGTCAAGATGGAAAAGTCCATGAATTGCATGTAGCAGGAAGTATAGGAATATCTCTGTATCCAGATGATGCTTTAGAAAAATCTACATTGTTAAAGAAAGCGGACATTGCAATGTATGCAGCAAAAGAAACAGGTGAAAACACTTATAAATTTTATTCTGAATTGACTGAACTAGATACTGTTGAAAAGCTGTTTTTAGAACAAAATCTTTGTAAGGCTTTAGAAAGAGATGAAATTATAATAAATTATCAGCCTAAGATGGATATCAGAACAGGAGTTATTTCAGGTGTAGAAGCATTGATTAGATGGAATAATCCTCAGTACGGTTTAGTTTCGCCTGCAGAGTTTATTCCATTGGCAGAAGAAATAGGAATTATTAACCAAATTGGAGAATGGGTACTTATTGAAGCATGCAAACAGAACAAAGTATGGCAGGATAAAGGATACCCTAAAATGCGTATTTCTGTAAACTTGT
Source organism: Clostridium sp. (assembly GCA_012517995.1). Classification (GTDB taxonomy): domain Bacteria; phylum Bacillota; class Clostridia; order Acetivibrionales; family Acetivibrionaceae; genus Herbivorax. The sequence goes on along the minus strand of JAAYTS010000159.1, from coordinate 4,889 downwards.
CTTTGAGACAACTTAAGGGAAATAATTTTGCAAAGACTGTTAAAGAAGCTTTAGAGATTTCAGGCTTAGAATCAAAGTATTTGGAATTAGAGATAACAGAGGGTTTCTTTATGAAAAACTCTGAATATGTTATTGAACTTATAAAAGAAATAAAGAACATGGGAATATATATATCTATTGATGATTTTGGTACTGGATACTCATCCTTAGGAAGAATTAAAGAACTTCCAGTTAACATTTTAAAGATAGACAGAAGTTTTGTTACCAACATTTGCTGCGAAGAGAGCAATAAAGCAATAGTGGTTGCAATTATAGAACTGGCTCATTCCCTTGGGCTAAGGGTCTTAGCAGAGGGAGTTGAGACAGTTGAAGATTTGAATGTTTTAAAAGAATTGCATTGTGATGAAATACAGGGTTATTTTTTGTCCAAACCTTTACCAGCAGAGGAATTTGAAAAATTTATCAGTGACTTTATAATTGAAAAAATTGATGAAATTGATGAAATTGATGAAATTAAAGAAATGGAGGTAGCTTATTATGAGAAAAAACACTAAACTAATAACTTTATTGATTGTTGTGGTTTTTTTAGTTTTTGCAATAGGGTGTGCAAAAGAAGTAGAGGGCTTTGACAATGATGTACAAAAAAAAGGACAAGGAAAAGAAGAGAATTCTGAGGAAAAAAATGAAGATACTGTTGTATTAAAAATTTGGAGTTGGTACAGTTACGATGAGACAATAAAGAATTTTGAAGAAGAAAATGAAGGTATAGTGGTAGAACAAAAATTATTTGGATTTGGAGAATGTGAAGAAGCATATATGGAGGCAATAACAAAAGGTGAAGGCCCTGATGTATTAATTTTAGACAGTAGTTTTTTTGGTACATTTACAGCAAGTGGTATCTTGCAGGACTTACTTCAGGAACCTTTCTTAGCTGGTAAATACGAGAATGACTTTTTAGGTTGGGAAAGTGGATTTTCAGCAAATAATGAATTACTAGCCCTTACAATTAATACTTCTCCATATGTTGCTTTATACAGAGCAGATATCATGAAAGAATATGGTTTTCCCTATGAACCTGAAGAATTTGGAGAATTTATAAAAGAACCAGAAAACATACTAGAAATTGCTAGAAAATTAAAAGAAGATGATAAATACATATTTCAATTTCCAACTGATCTTCCAGATTTAGTAGGCGGCACTTTGGGATTTTTTAATGATAAGTTTGAGTATACTCGCTTTGGAGATTTGTTTGAATTGGCTTTAAATATGGCAAAGGAAACTTTCCAAAATAATTTAGAATCAAAAGTAAACTTTTGGGGGGAAAGTGGAGAAGAGGCCATAAAAGAAAACAAGATTGTGATGGTAACTGCAGGGTCCTATGCCATGTCCAATATAAAAAGATATGCTCCAGAACAAAGTGGATTATGGAGAATAACAACACCACCTTTAGGTTTGGCATCATGGGCATCAGACTCAAAAATAGCTATAAACAGCCAAAGTGAGCATAAAGAAGAAGCCTGGAAATTAGTTGAACATATAGCAACTTACAAAAACGGTGGGGAATTTATAGATGTAGTGCCTGGATATATTCCTATGCACGGATATGAGCGAAATATGAATAGAGAAGAAGAGTTTTTTGGAAACCAAATTGTATATCCATTACTAGAGAAACTTGCTACAAATATGACTCAATACAGGTTATCACCATTTGATGCACAGGCACTACAAATGTATAGAGATGGAGTTTGGCAAGCAGCCGGCAGTTCTCTTCCAGCTAAAGCTCATATTGAAAAAATGAAAGAAGAAATAGAAAAAGCTATAAAATCAGTGGAGTAAATAAAGATAAATTAAAGACCTTAAAATAGGAGGTAGTTTATTATGAAAATAAATACAAGATTTGCAATCTTAATAGCTGTCAGCATGCTTTTGTTTTTGATGATGGGCTGTGCAAAAGATGTAGAGGGTTTTGATGGAGATAAAATGGAAGGACAGCAAGGTGAAGTAAATTCTAATGAAGAAGATGGACCAGTTGTACTGAAATTATGGAGTTGGTATAGTTTTCAAAATATAATAAATAGTTTTGAAGAAGAAAATGAAGGTATAACAGTAGAGGAAAAATTATTTGGATTTGGAGAGTGTGAAGAAGTATACATGGAGGCAATTACCAGTGGAGAAGGGCCGGATGTATTAATATTTGACAGCAGTTTCTTTGGAAACTACACAGTAAGTGGAATACTTCAAGATTTACTTCAAGAACCTTGCTCAGCCGGCAAGTACGAAAATGATTTTTTAGGTTGGGAAAGCGGATTTTCTATAGATGATACTGAGCTATTATCTCTTACAATTACCACTTCCCCCTATGTTACTTTATACAGGGAAGATATTATGAAGGAATACGGTTTTCCACATGAACCAGAGGAATTTGGAGAATTTATAAAAGAGCCAGAAAACCTATTAGAAATTGCCAGAACCTTAGAAAAAGACGGTAAATTTATATTTCAATATCCTACAGATTTAACAGATTTGACAGGAGCAACTCTAGGTTTTTTTGATAAAAACTTTGAATATAATCGTTTTGGAGATTTATTTAAACTGTCATTGGATATAGCAAAGGAAACTCATCAAAACAACTTAGAAGCTAAAGCAAACTTTTGGGGTGAAGATGGAAGAGATGCTATAAAAGAAGACAGGCTTGTTATGATTACCCTGGCCTCATATGCAATGCTGACTTTAAGAAATTCTGTTCCTGAACAAAGTGGGTTATGGAGGATAACAACACCGCCTTTAGGTTTGGCAGCATGGGCATCAGATTCAAGAATAGGCATAAATAATCAAAGTAACTACAAAGAAGAGGCATGGAAATTAGTAGAATATATTGCAACCCACAAAGGCAACGATGGCGCAGCTTTTGATGTAGTTCCTGGCTATAAGAAAGTTCACGGCTTTGAATTTAATGTAAACAGGGAAGAAGAGTATTTTGGAAACCAAATTGTATATCCATTACTAGAAAGGCTTGCTGTAAATATGTATCAGTATAAATTAACACCATTTGATGCACAAGCTTTACAAATGTATAGAGATGGTGTTTGGAGGGCAGCAAGTGATACCGTTCCATCTGAAGAGCATATTAATAGAATGAAAAAAGATATAGAAGAAACTGTAGAATTGATGAGTAAATAAAAGTATTAAAATTGCTATAACTTTGGCTATTATCTCTAATTACAGGGATAATGCCAAAGTTATTTTTTTATAAAATATCAGTTTTCTATTATCTGACCATCTGTTGAAATAACAATAATTTGCCATGGAATTAATTTATCACTGTTTTTAAGAGCTGTTTTAACGGCCATTTCCAACCCACCACAGCAAGGCACTTCCATTCTTACCAATGTTAATGATTTTATATCATTCATTTTCAATATAGCTGTTAGCTTTTCGCTGTAATCAACGCTGTCTAGTTTAGGACATCCAATAAGGGTAATTTTATTTTTCATAAATTTACTGTGGAAGCTGCCATAGGCATATGCAGTACAATCTGCAGCAATAAGCAGATTAGCGTTATTAAAATATGGTGCATTAGGAGGAACTAGTTTTATCTGCACCGGCCATTGGTTAAGATGAGTGCTTACAGCATTATCCCCAACATTATCACTTATATTACTCTTTGTGGCAGTGTGATTAATTGTCCTTAAACGTGTACCAGGGCACCCTTTGAATGTTTCCTGGGGCTTTTCTGGATTTTCCTTGTGGGTACTTTCCTCAAAGGGAAGAGCTTCCCGCTTTTCAAAACTAATTGCACCTGTTGGACACACTGGCAAACAATTTCCAAGTCCATCACAGTAGTCCTCCCTTAAAAGTTTTGCCTTTCCGTCAACAATTCCAATTGCTCCTTCCTGGCAGGCGGATACACATAATCCGCATCCAACACATTTATCTTCATTTATTTTAATTATTTGTCTAACCATATTTAAAACTCCTTTCCTCTTGATTTTCTAATTTTATTATAGTAGAATAAAACAAAATAGTCTGTTGCATTTGCAACAAAGGAGGGATTGTGATAGATTATCAAATAATAAAGAAAAACGAACTTTTTAGAGGTATTGAAGATGACAACTTAAAAAGTATACTATCATGCTTATCTGCAAAAGTTTTAGTATATAAAAAAGGTGAATATGTATATATGACTGGTGAAAACATTAATCATATAGGAATATTGTTAAAAGGCCAGGTTGTTGTTTTAAAAGAAGACGAAGATGGAAATACCAATATTCTTTCTGAAATTTCTCAAAGTGAAATGTTTGGGGAAGCTTTGGCATGTGCAGAAATAGAAATAAGTTCTGTATCTGTCCAGGCAGTGGAAACAAGTGAAATTTTATTAATTGACTATAAAAAGATAATAAGGACATGTTCTTCTGCATGTATTTTTCATACCATGCTAATAGAAAATATGTTAAAGATACTTGCAAGAAAAACAATAATACTTAACCAAAAGATGGAGATTTTATCTAAAAAGACTATTAGAGAAAAGCTTATGGCATTTTTTGCACTTCAAAAGAATATTGCCAATTCCAATGTATTTACCATACCTTATAATAGAGAGCAGCTTTCTAATTATTTGTATGTAGACAGAAGTGCTCTATCAAGGGAACTTGGGAAAATGCGTGATGAAGGATTGATTAGATTTAAAAAGAATAAATTTGAATTAATAGAATATTAAAAGAAAGTCATAGAAACAAGATGAATTATTTAGCATATAGAGAAAAAACAGGATAAAACCATTAAAAATTCATATTGATTTTTATCTGAAGATATGATAGCATATACCTATGTGCTATATGAATATAATGGATTGATTTTCTAAAAATACTCTCCTTAATTTACTGGAGTGG
>JAAYTS010000321.1 GCA_012517995.1 Clostridium sp. | reverse complement strand
TTTTTTATCGTTTTCTCTGCCATAACTTCACGCATGGACTTCTTTGAATCAAGAGCTAAAATATATGAGTTATGAATGACCCTGTCCATTATTGCGTCTGCTATGGTGGGGTCTGGAAACAGGTCATACCATTTAGTGTGGGCAATTTGCCCTGACAGTATAGTTGATGCCTTGTTGTACCTGTTTTCTGTTATCTCAAGTATATCCCTGCTTTCTTCCAGGGTATATGATTTAAGGCCCAGATCATCCAGTATCAATAGCTTTATGTTTTGAAGACTGGTCATGAATTTCAGGTATTTGTTTTCGTTTTTTGCCTCCTGAATCTCAAGCAACAGCTCCGGAACCCTGAAGTATTTTACGGAGTACCCATTCCGGCATGTTGCATTTCCAATTGCACATGCTATATATGTTTTACCGCTGCCGGTTTTGCCTGATATTACGATATTGAGTTTCTGCTCAATAAATGAACAGGTCGAAAGGGTCTTTACGGTCTTTTTATCTATTGTCCTGTCAACTGTATAATCTATATCCTCCATACAGGCATCAAGGCCAAGGGAGGCATTGCGTAATAACCTTTGTATACGGGAGTTTTTCTTTCGAAGCCATTCTTTTTCAACCATAACCCCCAGCCTTTCCTCAAAGGATAATTCTCTTAAGGAACTGTCAGGGTCAGCAAGCATTTGTGCCATAACCTTAAGCTTCATATCTCTTAATTTTTCTACAGTAGGGCTGTTAAGCATTTATACCACCTCCCACAAAAGCACTGCTTCCCCTTACATTATCATGGGTTATAATTTTTTCTGTGTCTTTTTCAACAGCGTTTTGAGCTACCTGCTTTAGTATCATACTAAAATACTTATATGAGCACGTGTTCTTGTCCAGCGCTTCCCGGCTGGCAGCTTCCATAATCTCACTAGAATAGCTCTTACCAAATCTCATGATACCCATACATGCCCGGTAGGTTTGGACAGGGTACTCCCGGCTTTCAAGGATGCGATTTATGAGCTTGCGGGTATTAGGGCCGGTTTTTTCAGCCCATGAGAGAAGCCTATCCGAGCTCCATCCATACACCGCCTTATGGTTATCCGGCATATGCTCGGGCATAGTAGTGTATCGTTTAAACTTGTTGTAGTTCCTGGGATAGGCTGCTACTCTTTCACTGCCGATATATATTTCAATGGTCCTTAAGGTTGCACGTACAGAGCACGGCTTGTTTATGTAGGAGTAGTGTACGCTGTAGAAGAACCCATCATAATCAACATGATAGTTGAATTGGACCTTTGTTTCCTTCCATTCGGAGTACTCATACCTTGTTGAAGGTAAGGGCTGCAGGGCAGGCTTGTCTATCTTTTCAAATGCAGTCAGCCTATTGCCCTCCATCTTCTGAAAGGGCCGGTCTACAAGCTTTAAAAGATATTCACTTATTGCCTGGTTAACTTCGTATATACTGAAAAACTTCCTGTTTCTTAAGGCCGCTATGATTCTTCTTGAAACATTGCCTACCATGTTTTCATCTGCTGCCTTGTCTTTGGGCTTCCCAGGTCTGGCAGCAATGACGGTTGTGCGGTAGTACCTTGCCATCTCATGGTAGCTCTTATTAAGTACAGGGTCTACCAGATCTGTTTTAATAACGGCCGTTTTTGTATTATCGGGTATAGTGATTTTAGGAACCCCTCCAAAATACTCATATGCCCGGACATGAGCATCTATCCAGCTCGGCATTTTTGTATCTTCATAAGCATAAGCAAAAGGAAAGCTGCTGGCAGGTAATACTGCAACAAATACATATGCCGGTTTTATCTCTCCCGTATCTCTATCTACATAGGACAGGGTCTGGCCTGCCCAGTCTACCTCAACCTCTTCGCCTGCTTTATGCTCCTTGTGCATGGAAATCTTGTTGACCTTTTTGAAGTTCTTGTAGCGTTCACAGAATTGCGTGTACATGATTCCGTCCGGATGTTCTTCCTTGTATTCCTCCCATAGGAGCATCAGGGTTACGCCCTTTTTCTTCATTTCACTAAAAACATATTCAAGATCTGGTTCAGGGGGTGATGCTTTAGATTCCACCGGTGGGTAGAGCATTGACATCAACTGTTTGTCACTTAAATCAACCGGCCAGGTTATTCCGGCGTTTTCTGCCCGGCGTAGTACCTCTGCTGCTGTGCTCTTGCCGCAGCTGCATGCTTGGCCAATCTCCCTCAGCGATAATCCTATTTCGTGTTTTAATCTTAAAATCTCTCTTGCTTTCAACATTTCAAGCCTCCTCATCGCTTGGCCCCCTTTAATCATTCTGATTAAAGAGTACCAGTAGTTTAATTAACTCGACAAGGTGTCCGGATGAGCCGAAATGCTGTCCGGATTATTCCGAAACATCGTCCGGATGTTCCCGGAATCAGTGTCCGGATGTGGCCGAAATATGCACCCTGCGCGTCAACATCTACCAGGAGCACCTTCTTACCTTGTTTAGCAAGACCGATGCCGAGGTTGACCGTTGTAGTTGTTTTCCCCGTACCGCCTTTCTGATTGGCAAGGGCGATTACTTTTGACACTTGAAACTCCTCCTTTCACACAAAAAAGCCGCTTGTTCTATTGGTCAATAGAGCAAACGGCTTTTTACTTAGTTTTATATAGGAAAAGAGAACATAAGCTAAAAATCCATGTCCTCGTATTCATTCAATTTGCTAATTGCTATATGTATAATGTGATGCTAACGGACTTAATAGTACTTACTTATTTTTTTGTATATTCAATTTTTTCGATAAATTTTAATTCAAAACTCTCATGATAATTATTATATCCAATAACTTCGCACAAAAGCAGGTCTCCAATGGCTATGGTTTCAAGAATCTTTTGAGGCAGGCAATATTTTGTTTCAAGAGTTGACATAAAGCATTTCACATTGGAATCATCTTCTGGTATACAAATTAAGCTAGTCTTATTTGTACTAATAACAGTATAATGTTTTTGCAAACCAATTGTGTATTTTTTCAATGCTTCATATTTTTGCCTTAATGAAAGATCTTTAGAAATCCAATCTGAAATTAAATCACTAATTTGATTTGGATCATATAGATCCATATAATCCTTCTCATTCAAATATGCTGAAGGATTGGATGAAAACTCTTTGCGATATTGGCATAAATATGTAACCATATCTTCAACTGTTAAAACAATAGAGAGTTTTGATAAATATGAACCATCTGAAAGTCGGTGTGAAATTCGCATCATTATGTCAATGTTCTTATAGAGGATGTCTTCAGCACATGCTGCCAAATAGTTCATATTTGTAAGCAAATTCAAGTGGAATGATCCAGTAATTGTAATTGTAACTAAATCATCAATTTCAATAACGTCACTTTTACTCTCAGATGCAACAAGTCCCCTCTTCGATAAGTATTGAAGTTCCCTCATGACAACTTTTGAATCATGTCCAACTACTTGAAGTTCTTTGACGACTGTTGATGCTTTGAATAATCCCTTAACTCCATTGGGACCATTTATTTGATCTTTTGATTTTAGCCAACGCAAAATATCAATTCTAACAAATGGATCAGGAAAATCATCCGTATATTCCGAGCCGAATAAGTTAACAAAATTAGACTTTTCGCCATTGAAATATTTGCGATTCTTTCGTAAAAGTGCATTCATAAACATGTATGTTGGTACTTGATAATCATTATCTAAAATTCTAATTTTGAAAAATTCAGATGCATCAATATGACCACTCTTACAAAAATCTTCAAACAGTTGAATACCATTACGAGTGTTACGATTCGATAAACGATAAAAGATATCCATAGCATAGCGATTTTGACGAATAGCCATCATTATGCATTTGAAATATTCAATCTGCTCTTCTCGTTTTATCGTTATTGTTACATTGCCAGCTGAGTATTGAGTTTGTTCAGAGCCTTGCAACCTACAGATATAATCCAGCCTCGCTTGTAACACTTTGAGCAAATCAGGGGGATCTATACGAAAAACTAAATCCTTAACAACCGTATCAAGCGGAGGCTCGTGTCTATACAAATCATAGGTTGAATCTCTCATTGGTAAGATTACGATACTCTTATATTGAGTTCGCATCCATTGAGCAACTTGAAACATCAAAAGTTGTTCGTCTCGATTTCGTTTATCACAGTTATCGAGAACAATTATTGGTACCTTTGACTTAAAAGCTTTTAAGTAGTTCAAAAGTGCATTTAAATATTTATCCTCATCCACAATATTTTCTTTTAGAATTTTAAATAACTCCGTCCTATATTCTGCAGAATCTATTCCCAATATCTTCCCCATACCTGAATTGAATCTTTTAATTTCGGATGCAAATAATTTTTCAATCGTATTATATTCGTCAAAATCAATATCTGAATTATTAACTTTTATTTGTGATATTACTGCTGTCCTTAGCCATCCATAAACTTCTTGACGATTTACAGGAGCCATGTTCATATTCAGGAATATCCATTCACATCTTTGTGCTAAATCGCTGTGTTGTTGTTCCAAGTATTGACGTTTAAAATAACGAATAAATGTTGTTTTGCCACTTCCAACATTTCCAATTATAAGCATAAGGGAATATGCTTCATTTTTTTCGTTAATTCTCTTATCAATCACAGCAGTAAGTTCATCCGGACTGTCTGTCGCAATAGCTGTTGCTTCGGATTGTATCGGCAATTCAAATTTTCTTATTTCCTTATATATAGGCTCAATATGCTGTTCTCGCTTAGCCGATTTGATGTATGCGTTGTCAACAATATTGATTCTATCTTGTTCTGTTTCAGGATCAAAAATTTTGCGGTTTTCAAAAACTAAAGTTCTACCATATGAATTTTCGACCATTTCTTCATCTTGCGCTCTTTTGCCCCCAATCTGGGAAACCGGAGTATAAAACTTAGCGGAACCTCGAGCATAAAGATATGGTTTATCTGCTAAAATTTTAAGTTTATCGCCTTTGCAAAATTCAATTAATACAGACAACTTAGCACTTTCATCATAAAAGTCATCAAAAATCAATTTATTTTCAGGAACTGCCTGGTCTGAGTAACCCGCCCAAGTTTCATGTCCATTTGAAACAATAATATATTGACAAGCATTAATATTATGAGGAAATTGAGCATTCACTTCTGCCGCATAAAGGCGCGCCTCTGCATATCCATCCACTAAGTCTTCTCCAGGCTTTTTGGCTTCAACAACCATAACCGGAATTCCCCGGAATAGAATTAAATAATCAGGAAAATAATATTTCTTTTGTCCGCCTTTCCCAATTTCAACTCTGCGAAGCTGTTTTTTAGTTTGTATATCAAAATCGCTTAAACCCAATCCCAACGGAGGATTGGAGGTCAAAAAGGGATAAATAAATTTTTGTTCAACATCACTTTCAGTTGCTAGATCTTTTTTTTCACAAAATAGTGCCATAATAACACTCCTTAAATGTAACCAACGTTATTAATATGATTTTACCACTTACATGAATTTATTTCCAATAATTATGCGGAACTTTATATATAAATATGACATTCTCTCATTATTGCCCAATCTCATGCTTGCTTCACCCTGCGTAATATAACATGCTTAAACACTTTATTCAAAGCACTAAGGTAAACATGTCTACACACTCGAGATCTAATACTACGGAAACTTCAATTTTATCTTTCAAAACCTTATTTCTGAAATCATCGCCATCCGTTGTAAACGTAGTGAATTTCGCAAAGTGCTGAAAATTCAAGATTTCTAAGTATCTTTCCTTTGCATTCCTATTACGCACTCCACATGCAACGAGCGAGGTGGATTGATGTCTTTTACATTGTCGGTAGTCGGAAACACGTCAAAGGCTCTTTTTGCACTATCGGTAGGCGGGAACATTTCGACCTAATCTTTGCAAATAATAATAGTACCTTCCATAGCATAATAATTTAATGTCACTCGGGGATATTCATTTGCGAAGTTTAAAATATACCTATGATATTCTTCAATACCACATGGATGAACTTCAAAAACTCTATAAAACTCATTTG
>JAAYTS010000022.1 GCA_012517995.1 Clostridium sp. | reverse complement strand
TTTTCATCAAAAACCTTAACCCTTACCCCTTAAATCCTTAGTCCTATCTATGTGATTATAAAATAAACTCATTCCCTCCCCGTCCCCGCAAACCCGCATGGTTGATGGATGGGATAAAATGGATGAAAATAAAGATGTTCCGAAAAATGGATGGTTTAATGGAATTGAATGGGAAAAATGGAAGGGATATTAGGAAATAAAGTCATTCCATAGAAGAGGTTTTATAGGGAGAAGGATTAAGGGAAAAGGGATAATGATAGAAATATAAAATCCTTTGTAACCGGTATAATAACTGGATTACAAAGGATTGATTTATTAAAAGGATGCATAACTTAATCCCTTAAACCTTGCCCCTTGAACCTATTCCGAAGGAATGACTCTATTTTCAGCGGAACGACTTTATTTGCAATGGAACGAGTTTATTTGATGTTTACACAGAAGGCAGGATTAAGCGACAAGGAAAAAGGTAGAACAGTGCATTATCTATGTAGAATAAGTTCTAATAATAGGATTAAGGCAAGAAAAAGGTAATAGTTTAAGGCATACGAAAAAAGATTTTATTTTAATATACATATCAGAAGTTTCTAAAATATATCGTAAAAAAGTAGATTATATTGGCTTGTTCTATTTATAAAAATGATATATAATTTTGTATAAATATAAAATATTAGGTAAATCACTGTACTGGTAAGGGTGGTCTGCATGTTAAAAAACAGATTAGAAAAATTTATTAGAAATAAAAGGACGGAAGAGAATATCGTATTCAGAATTTTTGAAAAACATTTGGATGAGATATTGGATTTGAAAGGCAGATTCTCTTGCAGTAATTTTATTAGTGAAAAAATAGAGAAAATAATTAGTGGTGAAATTGAAAAATCTATTTATGATAATTGTTCTCTTGGAAAGCCATCAGATAATGATTTTGAAAATATTAATAGAAAAATATTCTTATCAAAGGTAACAATTAACGGATTTAAAGGTTTTACAAATATACATGAACTTTGTAAGAAAATGAAAAACGATAATTGTTGCTTACAACCTACTTTAGACTTTATAGATAGAAAATCTGCTGTAATTTTTGGTTGGAATGGAGAAGGAAAAAGTAGCCTGACAGAGAGTATTGAATTTGCACTCACAAATGATGTGACTGAAAAAAAGAGGAGAGGTATAATTAATGTTTCTGATTATCTTCTAAATACAAATTCTAAGACGGGCTTTGTTGAAATAGAGTTATTTCAGCCATATAAACCACCTAAAAAAGTTTACATAAAAAGAAGTATAACTAAAAATAAGAAGGCTACTGATGTTCATATCTCCAGTGAAGATGCTAATGATTTAGAAATGGACATTAAAAGTAGATTAAATTTATATGAAGAGTTTTTTAAAAAACATTTTGTAGAACGTAATCGATTAGAAAATTTTATTTTATCACGCGGCGCTGAAAATAGAGAGGCATATGGTAAACTTATAGGATTAGATGATTTAGGCGATTTTATAAAGAATAGTTGGAAAAGATATGATACTCAATGTAAGGATGAAATATATTTAATAAAAACTGTAGCATTAGAAATGTATAAACAAAAAGAAACTCAATTAAATAATTTAGTAAAGAGTAGAATTGAAAAGCCAACATTTGAAGTTGATGAAGAACGTAGAATGATAATTAGAAGTTTGGATGTTGATAGCGATAATATCCAGTTAGAAAATATCAATACTATTTATGATAAGGTTGTAGTGGAAATAGAAAAAATAGACTCAGAAATAAAGAAGATAAAAGATATCGAAAATTTATTAATAGTTATTGATGATTATAAAAAACAATTAGATAGTAGAAAAGAATTAACAAATCAACTTCTTGATTCAGATAGTATAAATAATTTGTATGAGTTTTATTTAGCAGCAGAAAAAGTTATTACTAATGATGGTCAAGAATGCCCACTTTGTGGAGGAAGGGATTTATATGGGCAAGAACTATTAGCATTAGTTAAAGAAAAAATTAAGAGTATGGATAGTATATGCCAATTAAAGAATGCAGAGGATGAAATAGTGGCAACAAGTCAAAAAATATACTTAAAAACGTTAACATATTTCAATAACTATAAATTTAATGATTTTGAAAAGGACTTATCGAGTGGGGAAGTAGAAGAAAAACTATCAATAAAAAATAAAAGTGATTTGCCTATTTTACAAGAAAGATATCGACAACTAAATAGTTTAAAAGAGTACATAATAAGTTACAGAAATCAATATGATGCGTATCAAAATATAGAAAATAACATTAAGAAACTTGAAAATGAATTAAAAATACAAGATACTGAAGTGTTAAAAGAAGAACAAATCAACCAATTAAAGAAATCTTTTTTAGAGAATATACTTAGAGTATAATTATAGTTGGCAAGACAAGTAAATAATTAGGAGATATCCGAAGATATCTCCCATATACATAAATCATCCTGTATAATGTTAATTGACAAAAAAAACATTGATAGGAGTAGATTTATGTATAACCTAAGTGTAAACGGAAACGGTGTTAATTTCAAGGATTTAGAGAAAAAAATATATAAATATGCCTGTGAACAGGCATGTAAGATGATGACAGAGATTCTGACAAAT
>JAAYTS010000303.1 GCA_012517995.1 Clostridium sp. | reverse complement strand
TGTACATGTGATTTATGTAACGGGTCATCTTTTCTTCTAACCCTGGGGTTTACTATAGAATAATAAGGTGTACCAAAATCTGAAATATTCTCATAAATTCTATATCCTCTATAAAATTTATATTTTTGTCGCTCCTGTTCTTGGTGTTGACTATGTATTTCTTTAACTATATTCATACTATTACCTCCTTATAATTTTATATTTTAATTATTTTATTGTGTTGGTCAATAGCAGCAACCTACCAAGTTTACCCAAGCTCTAAGGATAGTTCCTACCCCAATAGTACCAAAATTACATTGATAGTTTCAATAGATTTTTACTAGCGTTTATGTCTCTATTATGGTGAACACCACATTTAAGACAAACCCATGTCAAACATATTAGCAATTCATCTCCCACTTATAGAAGATGGGAGAATTCTTGCTAAGAAACGTTAAATGTTCAACTGATTATTTTCTTATAATACTATATTACTACATAACTTTTACTTTGTCAACAACAATTTTATATTTTACTTATATACTATCGTTAATTTTTTTACTTAAAGCTGAAGCTGTTCTTATTTCTTCATCTTCAATATTTATATTAAACTTTCCTTCAATGGCTTGACTTTCAACTGTTTTCTTTTGAAATCTCTTGCATATTTTATTTTCAATAGTGTTTGAATAGTATAAATGATATATTCTATTGTCTTGTATTGCATTAGCCCTATATCCTCTTCTAATCGCTTGTTGAATTGTATTAACATGATAACTTGGTATATAAATTATATAAGTACTGCACCACACCATATTAATCCCTACTTCTACTAATTTAGGGTTGCTAATAAATACGTCATATTTATCTTTATTCTTTTCAATTACTTTTTTTCTGTCTATAGGTTTAACACTAGGTTTTAACCAATAAACTTTTATATCATTACTTTCTAAATAATTTTTTAATCTTTCTGGAATATTTTCACCTATCATATATTGACCATTTCCAGATTCACCTGTAAAATCTGTATAAATCCAAACTTTTCTATTTTCTGATATTTCCTGCTTTATAATTTTTAGTAATTCTTTTTCTTTTGGTAGTATAACATTCTCTTTTAAATTAATAGGCTGAACTTCTTTAACAATCTCTCCTTGTTTAACAATCATACTATTCCAGTTATAAGGATTATTAACATAATGTCTCACTATACTATCCTCATACATTTTTAAATTAAAAGCATTAGCACTTTTAATATCATTTAATAATTTACTTTCATTGTTCACTATTTCGTCTAAATGATCTATTCCTATATATTTCTCTTCTAATTTTGGCAAGTCTTTTCCTAAATCATCTAATGTAGCAAATATATAGTTTGACGCTAAATATTTTGTAAAAACTATAGGATTTATACCTTCGGTTTCTACCCAATCAGAATCTCTTATTTCACTTCTACCTCTTGAATAATACTCACCGTCTTTTTTCTTTGTTACTGCCATTAATGTGCCATATGTTTTAACAAATTTCTCTTGACTGTCTATATTATCTTTTATTAATGTATTAGGTATTAATCCACTTAATAAATTATATAAAGAACTTGCATAGCCATTATTACTTGTACCTGATAACAATACATGTTTTTTACCATGATTTAATAGTGTTTTACTTGCATTGCCTATAATAGAAGATCCGTTATTACTCTGATGTACTTCATCTTGTATAACAACATTAAACATAAGATTTTTTACTTTTATAAAGTTTATTAAACTTGTTTTCTTTGTCTTATCATAAGTATCTTGCCACAAAATATTATTACATCTGAAGCATTTATATGTAGATTTTTTAGGATTACCTTTAAAATCTTTACTTTGTAAAAATGATTCTTCTTTCATTTTATCTTTGCGTAAAGGATTTAATAAAGGCTTCCCACAATCAGGGCAAATACAAACTTCTATAGTTTTATCAACTTCTTTTGGAAATCCCCAATAATTATATTCTTTTACTCTTATATTTCTTTTAAATTTTAAAATACCAGGTCTTTTTTTACTTGATAGTTTAAAAGTTTCCTTGCCAACTATAAAAAATGTAGGCTTTTCTACTTTTAAACTATAGTTATTTTCATTATACCATTTTATAAAATCTATAGTTTTTTTTATAATAATAATATCTATATCATCACCTATAGATTTTTTCAGTTCTTCTTTCCATTGAGTAATTGTAATAGTAGGTGCTAAAACTAAACAAGTATAATTATTTTTGTTTTTTGATTTATAATAAGCATGAGTAATCTTACTTGCCATTGTTGTTTTACCTATTCCCTGCTCACAAGCCAAATAAATAAACCTATCTTTATTTAAAACTTCTATTCCTGATTGAATTATAGGTACTTGACCATCATAAGGTTTGATGTTGCCTTCAAATATCTCCTGATTTATTTTATTAGGATTATATAATACAGTTATATTTTCTTTTAACTTCTCTTTTATAGGATTCATAAATGTAAAAATATAATCCTCTATATCTTCTATACTATCCCAATTAAAATCACTCTCACCAGATGATAAATTTAAAGATTTTAATTCTGATTTAAACCAATATGTATTTAATTTATAAACTTTTAAATCTTTAAAATCAGGATTATTAGTATAAACATCGCAAGTTTCTAACATTAAATCTTTATATTTACATTTATTATATATTGACTCAACTATTTCTTCTGTAACAGGGAGGTATTCTTTATTATGAAGATAGTTTGTTATACATTTTATAATTCCATCATTATTCCAATCTATAATATAATCAGATATATTTGTATTATAAACTAATGTATGAGTAAAAATATTATCTATTTTATCATTTTTATATTTAAATTTTATATTATAAGTATATAAATGTTTATAAAAACTTATATTGTCTCTATCCTTTAAACCAAATTCACAAAAACAATCTTTGTTTATTAAATCAGCACATATTTTTTTATTTTTAATATGAATATCCGTTAAACTAATTAATAAAGGTGTGCCTTTATGTAATATAACTAAATCAGAGGCACAGTCAAATTTTTTATTGTTTTTCTTTATTTGTACATATGGAATCAAACAATCACTCTCCTAATTCTTTAATGGTTACTTTGCCATTTTGAGTACATAATATATTTAAATATGGTTTACTTAATTTTATTGTTTTTATTGTAGTGACATTTTTGCCATCTACATCTTTACCAACACTTTGCTCTTCTTTCAATACTGTTTTTGTTCCACCCACAACAACATGTTTTCCTTCTTTTGCATTTATATCTCCGTTTATTGCTCCGCTTGCCAATAACGCTGCAATTTCTCCCTTTTTAGGATTTTTAGGCATGTTAATTTTTTTATGGCTTAAGTCTTTTAATTCAGTCATTTCTTTAACCCATTTCCAACACTTACTATCTTTTTTACTCATATGTTTATTCTGAATTTCACAATAAATCATATTTTTTTCTAATATACTATAATCTATATAAGGATAATTCATCCATCTGTAATTATTGTACATATTTAAATTAAATTCTGGTTCATTTTCTATAATGTCTTTAATATTATTATACTGTCGTTTATAATCTACTACATCTATAGGTTTATCAAAATCATATGGGAATCTTCTTATTCTTCCAATAAATATATATTGTTTATATTTATTATATTCTTCTTCATGAGTTTTATAAATACATTTATCATTAATATCAAAATACCTACATATAATATCTAAAGAATCTAAAAAATCATCTTTTCTTATAACAAATATCATATATCCTTGTTTATAATCAGTTGATGGATTAGGGTTATATAATAATTGTCTATCAATTATCATTTGTAAATATCTTCTTACATTTCTTTCTCCATTTGAAGTGCCATATGGAGGATTAAAAAGCATTAGAGAAACACTATTTTTAGGTAATTGCAACTCTTCAAAGCTTTTATTATATTTTTTATATATGTTGCTATTATTCCATATTACATCAAATCTTCCTTCATCTAATTCATTTGCAATAGTTATTATTTTACTTCCAATATTTTTATTATAATCCATAAAAGTGTGAAAAGTGTCCAACCATCTACCTTCTCCTGCGAATAAATCAGCTATTACAATACTATTATTATAATTATACCCCATAGAGAATTTAAAATAATTTTTAATAGTTTTATAATCTTTTTCTTTAAGCAAATAATCATATAGCACATGATTAAAACTATAGTTATTATTCACACTTAAACAAAATAATTCTCTATATTTTTCAT
>JAAYTS010000158.1 GCA_012517995.1 Clostridium sp. | reverse complement strand
TTGTTTTTTAGATTCTTGTTTTTTAGATTCTTGTTTCTGAGGTTCTCCCTTTTGGAGAAGTTCTTGTTTTTTAGATTCTAGTTTTCTAGGTTCTACAACAAGACTTTTAGCAACAAGATTTAATCTTTTAATATTTATAGCTGTAAGCCTTTCCACCTCATCAATGACCCTTTTTTGTACTTCTCCTAAAAGGGGTCTTATTTTGTATCCGTAAATAAGTACCAAATCCATTTCAATATAAATACCGTCAGAATGATTTTCTGCTCTGAATCGGGATATCTTACTTACACCTTCTATACCTGAAGTAACATGTTCCACAATCTGATATATTGTATAATCTGAAATTGTATAATTGCCCAAATAGCTAAATGTAGGTCTGACAACGGATTTTTCGCCTATAAGCTGAAAACTTCCCTTCCCCTTTCTTCTGAATATTTGCAAAGGGTCAAGAAAGTACCCGGAAAAATCCTTTTTTATTTCAAAGGTTGGCACTGGAATAACATGTTTTCCCTGCTCTTTTCTTGTTGTAAGAGCTTGCTTTATTTCAAACTCTGTGGCAATCTCATGAATATAAACTTTTTCCTTTACATTATAACCCAGGCGCTGGGCAATTTTTTCAACCATTCCATCAGATGTGCCTAAAACGAGAATTGACTTAGGCTTATAATGGCTAAGTGCAGCCTTTACCTCTTTTGCATGTTCATCATCTGTAAACAAGGCACGTTTAATAGAACCCACTTTGGTTTTTTCTCTTTTGGCAGAAACTCCTGCAATTATCTGTGTTCCTCTTATTAAAAGACCATCATCTATAATAAAATCAATTCCTCTTTCTTTGGCAACCCAAACGGCTCTATGACTTTTCCCAGTCCCACTTGGCCCTATAAAACCAACAACATTCAAAACTATACCTCCAACCTTTTAAAATATCCTCTATATAAATCATTATAACATTTATAAACCATTATACCACTATTTTAAAAGGGAAAAAGAGAGTAGGTCAATACTCTCTTTTTTTATTTCCCTTAAAATATTATCTTTGGTTTTTTTCTTTTAATTATCTTTTGCTTTTAAGTTTTTTTATCCTTAGTAAGAAGAAATTTTGCATATATAAAATATGATGTCTACCTTTTGTTTTAGCTTCATGCCATTCTTTCTTGATAAACCTAAAGCTTGTACATATTTTTTTAACTTAATAGAAATGTCCACCTAAAAGCAATGCCAATATACTGTGGTTTACTGAGCAATATGATACAATATATTGTGTTCCACAATATATTGTATCATTAGATAATTTATTGTCAATACATATATCACAAAAAATCTAAATTTTTTATTTTTTTTATCTTATACTATATTTTTTTCTCATTTCTTACCAAATCCAAAATGCATAGTTCACAACCTGTGCATATAAAAGCTTTTTCCCAAAAAACATTCTTTATTGTCTCTAAAAGCTCTTTATTTCTAAAATTTTTAGCACCATGAATCATTATTTTCCTTGGTGCCATAGTAATAAGAGAACTTACAAGCAAATCATCATAGTTAATTTCTTCATTGGAAATATCATTCATAAACTCTTGAATACATTCATTTGTAATTTCCCTTTTCTCTTCATTGAGGAGGATATATTTATCATCATATCCAGCAATTACATGTATGGTGTTGAATTTTGGTTCTTGAATATCTACAAAATACCTCAATAAGCGGATAAATTCCCTGTACTCCCTCTCCATCAAAAAATCATCTACAGCTTTATCTACTATTTCTTCTAAATCTTTTATATATTCTTTTAATCTAAAATTAACAAAGCCCTCTAAAATCAAATTGTTAGCCCCTTGATAATAGTCTAATAATTTGCGTATAATAATGTTTCTTCTTCTTATTTGAAATAAACTATTTAAAAAGTTTTTTTCATTATTCTTTATTGTACATACTGCCATTTTAAATATTTCTTTTTTCTCCATTGAATTAAAATAGCAATAATTATTATTTATTATTCTATAAATTAATTTTTCTTCATATTCTTTTATTATATAATCAGCCAGAGCACTAGAAATACCTGCTTTTATTTCATCAAAAATTTCAGATTGCTTTTCCATATCTATTTTAGACAAGTCAATTTCGCATTTAACAGTTATTCTTCCTTCAGAATTAACAATATTCTCTATTAAATAATTTATATCAAATTTATTTAATTCTCTATTTATATAGTCTTTTATATCTTCTGAGCTTTCTCCAGCCTCAATACAAAGAAACTGCATCAACTTCACATCCCTTCAAACATAGTATATGTCTTCGTAATTTGTTGTATGCAGCAAGCAACACATGCAATCTTTACCATATTATTATGCATCACATAATTAAGTAGCACGTTATATCATATGCAAAAAAAAATTGTAAGTTACAAATATAAATGTTCCTTTAAAAATATATAATATGTATGTTTTAATCTGTCAAAAGAGGTATAACAGAACCAATATCCACAGGATTTTTATTTCCTAAAGATACAATTTCCATTCCTTTTTTGTGAAGAAAATCACGTATTTTTTTCTCTGACTTCAACTTTTCAATATTTCCACAAATTGCCCACCTGCATTTATCAATAAGAAAAGTACTTCCTCCAATAAAACCTTTATCTAATCCTTCAAGGATAATTCCATCTTCCTCTTCAATTAATAATACATCAAGTCCTTTTTTTTCAGCAATTTTTGCAATTCCCCTATCCATGGTTATTAAAGAATTTTCATCAACAACAGATATTGAACACTTTGCATATCCCTGATTAACATGAATAATTTCTATTTCTCTTTTTTTTAAATAGTTCAGTATAACATCATCGGTATATTTTGTATTATGGAAAAAATATTTTCCTACCCGAGCTCCATTATAGCAAATGTTTTTTGGATACTTTGAAGATAGCTGGCTATTTCCTTTTAATAATTCAAATCCAAAATTATGTATTTTTTTTAAAATGTCTTTGCAAACCCCTGGTGCATAAACAATAATATTATTTTCTAAATGGTGAAAAAAAATATCCGGGTGATATGAAATGGCTGGATATAATGAGTTTAGAGATTTTGTTTTTATGTAATTAATTTTAAGTGACATAAGTTTTTCTTCTATATCATGTTCAATCCTGCCATCAACTAAAACCAGGTTTACTTTTTTCTCAGGCAAATTAGGAATGTCTAAAAATTTCATATCCCTTCTGTCTCCTATCTAACAAAGCAATTTGAAATAATTTCAAAACAAAATAATTTATGTTTTTTAGTGGGACAAGATACCTGTCCTACCTTTCTTACATAATATATAAATATATATCATATATAAATTATTATACAATCATTTTTTTGTACTGCAATAAAAATAACATTTAAAAAAAATGCTACTAACTAATAATTTCTATAATGAAATTATTAGTTGTTCAGATAAATGGGCTGTTGTTTTACAACAGCCCCATTTGATACCTTGGAGCAATATATTATTTATAACTTTATTTAACTTTATATATTTTAAAATTTTGTGGAACAATACTAACACATTAAAATATTTTTATACACTAAAACCCTTTTATCAGGAGTGGAGTTATGACAACGATAAATTGCTCGTCAAACTGTATTTACCAAGTCGATGGTAAGTGTACACTTGATATTGTTAGCAAAAACTCAACTTCAGTAAAATCCAATTGTATTTTCTTCGAAGAAAAAGTTTTCAAAAAAGACCAAAAGGAGGTTATCTGACGCAAGTCAGCTAACCTCCTTTTACGGAAAACACACCATCTAATTAAATATTAAAGCCCTAGAAGCAACTATGCTGTACCTGACAATTACAAGAAAAATAAAAATTTTTTTCTATGAATTAATGAATAGTTATAAGGAGAGAATAATATATCGTAACATAGTTTTTTAAAACAAAAGGAGTTGTAGTTATGAATAGAACGGTCTTAGACAGAATAGCTCTTGTTCTTGTTATTATAGGCGCAATAAACTGGCTCCTGATAGGATTTCGTGATTATAATTTAGTTGCTGAAGTGATATCTTTATTTGGCTTGGGTTCTTCCTTTTCAAGAATTATATATTATATAGTGGGTCTTTCAGGACTTTATACCATAAGTTTATTGTTTAGAGAGGCAGAGCCTGCAAAAGAACAAGGATAGTATCATAAACGGAGGGGCTTTTTTAATCCCCTCCGTTTTAGTCAATTTCCCAGTTATGGTAAACTTTTTGAACATCATCTAAATCTTCTAAGTGGTCAATAAGTTTTTCCATCAATTCAATTTGCTTATCATCGGTAAGCTTTGTTGTAGTTTGGGGAATCATCTCCAAATCAGCAGATTCAAATTCAACTTGACTTTTTTCAAGGGCTTCTCTAACATTAGAAAAGTCACCAGGGTCTGTTATTATTTCGTAATATTCTTCATCCACGTTAAAATCTTCTGCTCCTGCTTCTAGCGCTTCCATCATTAACTCATCTTCACTTTTGTCAACAGACTTATCTATAAGTATTAATCCTTTTTTATCAAACATAAAGGATACACAGCCAGTAGTCCCCAAATTTCCGCCAAATTTGTCAAAGTAGTGCCTTACATCTGCAGCAGTTCTATTTCTGTTATCTGTGGCTGCCTCTACGATTACAGCTACACCCCCCGGACCATAACCTTCATATACAACTTCTTCGTAGCTTTCACCGCCCATATCTCCAGAGGCCTTTTTTATGCTCCTCGCAATTGTATCATTAGGCATATTTGCACTTTTGGCCTTGGCAATAACATCTCTAAGCTTAGAATTAACTTCTGGATCAGGTCCTCCACTTCTTACTGCAATAGCAATCTCTCTGCCTAATTTGGTGAACTCCTTCCCTCTTTTTGCATCTGTCTTTTCTTTCCTACGTTTAATGTTTGACCATTTTGAATGCCCAGCCATAAAAAACCTCCTGTAATAAAATCAATGTATATATAAATTATAATATTAATATCATAAATTATAAAGGTATTTACTAAAGTTTCTTTTTTATTTTCAAAAAATTTTATGGGTAATACAAAAATCTATTTACATATTGAGAAATTTTGTATAAAATGTTTATGACAATTTATGTTCTAGTACCTAACATATGTCACTTATGTTATGGCATTGTGTTTGTGTAAATTAATACATATTTTAAATATTGTGAGAAGGGTTGATGTTTCTTGAGTAACAAAATTAGTGTGTCTACACCTGTAAAAATATTTGTAATTCTCATATTAACTTTTTTAATTGCTATAAACATAATCTCCTTTAATTTTTCAATGCCTTTTGAAAGATCTATTGTATATGCTCTAAAATCCTTTCTCCCTTTATCTGTTTGTGATAATTTTTGTCTGTTAATAGTACTAAATGTTGGTTTTTTACTCTTGCTTTTTGTTCTTTTTTACAATGTAAACAAAAAAACAAATGCACTAATTCAAAAATATGAAAAGGAAAAAGAAGAATTAATTGAGCTGTATAAACAACAAATAGAGAAAAAAGATAAATATATAAAAAAACTGTCTGCAATTGGTAAAGAAACAGCAAAAGCAAGTGCTGAAAAAAGTGAGTTTTTTTATAACATTTCCCACGAATTAAAAACACCTTTAACTGTAATATTAGGTGCCATTCAACTTATAGATCAAAAAAATTCTCATATAGTTAATGAAAAAAGATATTCTGCCAGACAGTTTTTTGTAATAAAACAAAACTGCTACAGATTATTAAGGTTAATAAACAATATATTAGACATTAGCCGTATAGAATCTGGATATATAAAAACAAACACTTCAAGCTGTAATATTGTATACTTAGTGGAAGAAATAACACAATCTGTAGTTCCTTATGCAGAACAAAAAAACTTATATTTAGAATTTGACACTTCAGCAGAAGAAATTATTGCTTGTGTGGATATTGAAAAATTCGACAGAATACTTCTAAACCTTTTATCAAATGCAATTAAGTATACAGAACCTGGCGGGAAAATTAATGTAAACGTATCTCAAGAAAAAGATTCTTTTTTGATAAAAGTATCTGATACTGGCATAGGCATTCCTAAAAAAAGAATAAACAATATATTTAAAAGATACCAGCAAATAAAAAATTCCCTTACAACAGGAATTGAAGGAAGTGGAATAGGTCTTTCAATTGTAAAATCCTTTGTAGAGCTTCACAATGGTACTATTGAAGTACATAGCGCTCTCAACAAAGGAAGTGAATTTTTAATAAAAATACCAATCAAAAAAGGCTGCACTACATCTCAAAAAGTTTATAGGCGTGAAAACGACGATAGAATTATAGACTCCATAAAAATTGAGTTTTCAGACATTTACCCTAACCATTAACTTAATGCAAAGTTAATACTTCCTAAGTATAAAGGGTTATTTTATTCAAATAATCTGTTTAAACCCATTTAATTAAGGGACATGAGAACGCATGCTTTGACAGCATTGATACTCTTTTCATCTATTAAGTTAATAATTTCTTCATTATAAGTCCCTGGCTGGAGCCATATATATTCAATACCTAAGTTTGCAGCCTCTTCAATAATTGATTTTCCTATCTTAGGAGAAACAACCATGTTTACAACATCTGGTTTTTCCGGAAGCAGTGACAAATGGCTGTAGCACTTTTCCCCCTCTATTTCTTGGTATTTAGGATTTACAGGATATACTTTATATCCATATCTTTTTAATTTCTTATAAATCATATTCCCATATTTTTCAGTATTTTCATTTACGCCAACAACTGCCCAAACTTTTTTTTCCAGCATCTTTTCCAGCATTTTGTCATCCAGCATAAAAATCCTCCTCTACAATATCAGCTTCCCCTGCGCATCAAGGGAAATATAATTTTTATTTCCTGGTTCTATTATACATCTTGCATTTGTTACCTCATTAACTAATTTTGTTAAATCCTCCATTCTTCCTTCATCTACAAATACTATTATCTCCACATCTTGTTCATATATTATCTCTTTTATAATATAATCTTTTGAAATAAGCATATTTTGCACTTTTCCAAATAAATCATACTCAACCATAATACTAACTTCTGTACACAGTTTTTTTGTTATAATTTCTGCCTCTTCAATTGCCAGGGAAGCACTTTTCCCATATGCCCTAACAAGCCCTGCTGCACCTAACAGCGTACCACCAAAATATCTGGTAACAACAACAACCAAATCCCTTACTTCCATTCTTTTTATAACTTCCAGTATAGGTAGACCTGCTGTCCCTGAAGGTTCCCCATCATCGCTAAACCTCTGTATAATGCTGCTTCCTCCAATATAATATGAGTATACATTGTGGGTGGCATCCCAGTTTTTTGTTTTTATCTCATTAATAAAGTTTAGTGCTTCTTCTTCACTTGATACAGGCATAACCGATGCAATAAACCTTGACTTTTTTTCTTCCAACTCAGCTACTGCATGTTTTAAAACTGTATTATATTGTTTATCCAAATAAATCACCTTTAAACATTTAAATTTTAAACCTTAATATAATTGTACCTGATATAGCAAAAATGTAAAACTGCAATTTTCCTATATCAATTTTTAAAACAAATATGTTCATGTGCAAAATAGACAAAAGAAATTTAAATCTAGAAGTTTTTTTGTTTATTTTGCGAATTGCAAGTTTTTTTAAAATACTGCAAAATATATATAAGATATATAAAAGCTAAAGGTTGCAATGATTTTTAAAAAACAAATATATATTTTTCTAAAAGTTGTATTAACCTTTGTACTATAATATGGAGTAACAATCATTTTATTTATCGCCGTCTTTCTATATGACAATATTTAAATGCTGTTTGTAGTTTCTTTTTTGAAAATTTCTTTTTACCCCCCGCTGTATATTGATAGCAATTAAAATTCATTGCACCTTTTTCCATAATTGTGTCAATTCTT
Organism: Clostridium sp.; assembly: GCA_012517995.1. Lineage (GTDB taxonomy): Bacteria > Bacillota > Clostridia > Acetivibrionales > Acetivibrionaceae > Herbivorax. The sequence goes on along the minus strand of JAAYTS010000158.1, from coordinate 10,155 downwards.
TTTTATTAAAATTAAATGTACATTTCCCGATATTAATAATATAATTTCCATGTGTAAATTTTTTTTAAAATTATACTTATGTTTTTTTTGGTATAATAAATAATTGATATTTAGAAAATAATATGGGAACATTATTTCAGACACTTTCACTTTTTTAAACTTAAGGAGTATTATTTATGAAAAGAGGTTTTTTCCAAAAGCTGTACAAATTTGATAAGAAATCCAAAACTTATTTGATAGAAGTATCTCTTGATGATTATGATGATGTTTTTGATGACTGGGATCCATCTCCTTTTAAAAAAAGAGATATTGAAGATGAGTTTAGTGATTTTATTCTAGACTCATCAGTAGATATTCCTCTAACTTATGAAATCACTCTAGTACTTTATTTGCCTAAAGAAAAAAAGGATGAGAAAAAAGAATCCACTTTAATATCTGCTTTCCATAATTACTACGAGTATGCCATAGAAAGACATAAGAGAGCCAATGCAAACTTAAATAACAGAACTATTTTTTACTTATGCCTTTCTATCTTTCTTCTTAGCATAGGATACCTTTTCTCCTGGGATACTGAGAACATAATATCTAATGTTATACACGAAGGAATATTCGTCGGAGGCTGGGTCTTTTTGTGGGAATTTTTCACAAATATATTTATTAAAAAAAGAGAGCTCCGCAGACAATATAGGCTTTATAAAAGGCTGCTACAGTCAGAAGTCAGATTTGAATATGTAAATTAATTTTATTTTTCCTTACAGGTTCAAGCTGCTGTTTATAAAGCACATGCCTTATGGAGTTAGAAGCTATTTCTGCCATTTTATACACCATACCCAGGCTAGTGTTTTGCAGCATAACCAATGGCAAAAACCCGGCCATAGCCACAATGGCTGATATGCTTATATCCCCAACAGGAGGCAGGTCTTTTCCCACACCGCTGCCCGGCTTAATTGGCTGATTGCTCAAAACAATATTCCCAATATGTTCTGGATTTCCTACAGATGCATCTACTGCTATGACAAGTGTATTTGAGTGGTCAATACTTTTTAGAGTTTCTTCTATGTTTTGGGCATGGACTGGATTTAAAATTGTACCATAGACATCAAAATCATAAATACGACACTTAGAAAGCATATGTCCAACCAATGGTCCAAAACTATCTCCCGTAGCTCTGTCTGAACCAATACCTACTACTGCAATCCTATTGTATTCTTTTTTAACTTCTGAAGTCATTCCAAGAATTGCTTTGCCTAGCTTGAATTGACACATTTTGTCATCAGTGGTGAAATGTGTTTTTTTTACTACCTTAACCATACTTACTTATACTCCCCAAAAAATTTTTATATTAATTATAATATTAATATTTTTTTCTTTTTATATATCAATATTATATAACAAAAAAAAATGATTTGGTAGTAAAAAACTGGTTCAAAAAAGTAAAATCAATTAGTCTTTATTAATATAAAGCTGGTCAACTGCATCCTGTGCTTGTTCCTTATATAATTCTACAGCCTCCTCCACCTTCATTCCTCCTGAAATAATGTTGCCCATTATCTCTCCCATAGGAAAGCCTGGAACAAATTCATAAAACTCAAATTTACCATGATATGTTGAAACTTCTATGGACATTTGGTAAGCTTCTTCTGTCACCCACAGATTCTTAAGCCATTCCTTTTTATTATCATCCCTTAAACCTGTATTATCTCCAAAAAACCATAGCAATTCTTCAAGAACTTGATATACTTTCTTTGGCTCTTCTACACCTTTTGGGATATAAAATGCGTCCTGGGAAATTGCACATGTCTTTCCACTTATATTATCAGGTCCTGTTGGAAAAGGAACTATTCCATATTCAAAAGGAAGTCCTTTTATCTCTTCAAGCATCCATGAGAGAACTGGAAAAAACAAAATATCCCCATTTTTAAATGAAGAATAATTATCTTCATAATTCCACAAATCTCCTCTTGCAGTGTAGACTACTTTATGTTTATTATACAATTCATTTATAAATTCTAAAGCACGTATGGTCTTAGGATTGTCCAATCCGTGTTTCCCAGAATCAAAATCACTAAATAATTCTCCATCATTAGCAATCACAAAGTTTGCTATAGTTCTGTTTATAAATCCTCCATATCCAAATCTGTCTATATTTCCATCTCCGTCCACATCACTAGTTGCCGCCTTAGCATATTCTAAAAATTTTTCCCAATTCCAGTTTCTAGAATTATTTCTATATATCTCTATTGGCGTTTCAAGACCTAATTCGTCAATAATTGATTTGTTGTATCCCATGAAAACACCGTTATCAGGTACTTCAATTATTTTTACACCATACTCGTCATCTATTAACTTGCCCAGGGATGTAACTGCAATATTATCTGTTAAGATATCCGAGTTTGGAGATGCAAATTCACTTATTGGCAGAAGATATCCTTTGGCAATGGCTGGAATGGAAAAGTTCATTGGCAAATATACAATATCTGCATAAGGTAAACCTTCCAAAACAGATTCTTCCAACTGAAATTCCATCTGCTCCCAAGGAACTTCAATAAATTGAATTTTGCAATTATATTTTTCTTCAATTTTCTTAATGTTTTCATACTTTGCCAAGTTTTCTGATGGGTAAATTGCAGGGTCTGGCTTTTTCATACTGCTATCTTGTACCACAGGCCACCAACTTGAAATTTTTATAGTCCTTCCTCCTAGGTCAAAAGCTTCATATTTATCCTTTAAATCTTCTTCATTGGTATTTGAATTTTCAGTATCTTCATTCTTATCTTCTTCTTCATTAGATTTTGCATCAACTGTATTATCACTATTTCCCTTTGGACCACAACCAACAATAGATGTTAATAAAATCAATGCTACCAAAAATATTATTGGTTTTATGTGTTTTTTCATGATGCTTCCTCCTATTATTAAGGATTATTAATCCAAGTATGCCAAAATATTAAAATCCGTCACATAAATATACCTCTATAGTATTTATCGGTATAATAAGAATTAAAATAACCTCTGGAAATAATAATCTTCCTGGAAATTCAAGATTACAACTGTTCCACTGTTTCAAAAAGGCTTCTTATCTTTAAGTTATCTTTTAAAGATTTCACATCTTTTATTTTTGTCAAAGTATCTTTTTTAACTTCTATCACCTTTTTATTTCCAGGAACCAAATCAAAATAATTGTCCGTGAAAATAACATCTTCTCCTTCTATCTGAAGCTCCACATATTTAGCCAGTGCCTTTGATGTTAAAGATATTAAATATCCATTTTCCTTTTCTGTAACTTCTGCTTTTATATCTGGGTTTTTAAATAAAAAGTGCTTTGGCTTAACAAAAAGAAGTGCACCTTCAGATTGTTCTCCTTTTGCTGTATGAAGCTGGTACTCTAAGTAGGTTTCCATTTTTTTATGATATGAATGAAGAACATCTTTAAAGTCTAAAGTTTCAAATATTCCTGTTTTTAGAGGGGCAATTTCAAAGTTCACCTTTCCTTCTTTTAAAATATCCGATTCATTATTTCTCAATTTCCACACTATACTTCCCTTTACATTTTCCATAGTTTCATTTGTCACGTGAAGTTCAACCTGTGTATCTCTATCGTTTACCGATAGTAAAACAGGGGCAAAAAATTTCTTTGCAAAATAATGAAGGGCTTTCCACCTGCCATAGTAATCTATAGAAGACCAGGAAGCAACAGGCCAGCAATCATTAAGCTGCCAGTAAATAGCTCCCATACACCTTCCTCTGTTTCTCCTCCAGTGTTCCACTCCATATTTTATTGCCTCAGCCTGCAATAGCTGGGAGACATATATTAAAGAACTGAAATCCTTTGGATATTTAAAAGTTTCAGATAAATAGTAAAGTATTTTTCCATTGGCAGCACCATTTTTCTGATGCCTTTCCATTACATATGAAAATATGTTTCTATCTTCTGGCAGGGTAAAAGATTCAATGGTTTTTTCTGATGGGAATGATTGGAAACCAAATTCACTTACAAACCTGAATTTAAAGTTTCTGTAATGGGTAAAAGGTTTTAGTCCATGCCATACATCCCAATAATGTACATTCCCTGCATTTTCATCATCGGGGTTTTCAAAACCTCCACCAGAACTAGGGGATGAAGGCCAGTAAAAGTTATTGGGATCATATTTTTTCACCAGCTTTGGAAGAACTATTTCAAAAAGTTTTATGTACCCTGTCTTATGCCTTGCCTTTTTTTCAAAATCCCAATAAAACCAACCACTCTCTATTTCATTATTTCCACACCAAAGACCTAAACAGGCATGATGTCTTATTCTTTTTATATTATCTTTAGCTTCCTCAATTACATTTTCAATAAACTGGTCTGTCACTTCATATATAGCACATGCAAACATAAAGTCCTGCCACACAATTAATCCGTATTCATCACACAAATCAAAAAAGTAGTCTTCAGGATAAATTCCTCCACCCCATACTCTAATTATGTTAAAATTAGCCTCTACACTGCTTTTTATAAGGTATTCCGTTCTTTCCCTGCTGCATCGTGGCAATATACTATCTTCTGGAATATAGTTAGCCCCCATTGCAAATATATCTTTACCATTTACAACAAACTCAAAACTCTCGCCCCACTCATCCTTTTGCCTGTTAATTTTTATGGTTCTAAGTCCTATTTTAAGTTTTTTACTGTCTAAATTCATTTCATTGTTTTTTAGTTTAATTTCCACAGTATAAAGGGGCTGTTTTCCATATCCATTTGGCCACCAAAGCTGTGGGTTTTCAATTTCTAAATAAATATGGTTTTCAAAGTCTTTTGTTGTCTTTTTAGAAGTTATCACTTTCCCATCCGGTGAAGTAACAACAGCTTCTAAGTCTAAAAGTTCTCCACAAAAATTTTCAATATCAACTTTTATATCAAGTTCTACTTTATTTTTTTCATGTTTTTGTGTAATGTACACATCTTCCAGCTTCCCATAGCTATAACCTTTTATAAATATATCTCTCCATATGCCCAAATCAGGTATCTGTGGTCCCCAGTCCCATCCAAAGGTGCAATGCCCCTTTCTTATATGGGGAAATCCTTTAACTGCATCTTCTGCCCCCCACAAAGGGTTTTCTTCATTCTTTTTTCGTACATACTCCAATGAGGATTCAAAAATAATATGTATTGTGTTTTTCCCTTCATGAACATAATCTTTAATGTCAAACTCGTATGTCCTATGCATATTTTGGGTCTTTCCTATTAGTTTATCATTTATTCTTATTTCAGCTAATGTGTCCAGTCCCTTACAGCACAAAACAAGTGTATGCTGATTTAATAATTCTTTATCTATATAAAATTCCCGTTTGTATTCATACTCTTTAGCTGCTATTTCTAAAGCTTTTATTTCATTATCTCTGTAAAAGGGATCGTCAATAACACCATTATTTAACAAGTCATTAAATACAGTTCCCGGTACATTTGCTTGATACCAATTACTCTCATCCGTGCACTTCATTTTCCAGTGACCATTTAGATTAAGTACCATATTAACATTCCCTCCATGCTCTTTTTTAGTTTGTATATATGCTGTATATAATTACATTGTATATATATAAATAATTCTTTAACAAAGGGTTAAAATCCTTTAAATAAAAAAGACAAGAGAATCATTCTCCTGCCTCACTTATTTTCTAAAACTATAATAATAATTATCTGTGTCCCATCTGTTCTGCTTCTTCACTTTTTTCCATAATCTCAATGTTTTCAAGAGCCTTTCCTGTTCCTAGTGCAACACATGACACAGGGTCATCTGCAACAACCACATCAATGCCTGTTTTTTCTTGAATAAGCTTGTCAAAACCATATATGAGACTTCCTCCACCTGTCATAACAATACCACGGTCACTAATGTCTGATGCCAGTTCTGGTGGTGTTTTTTCAAGCACTGAATGGACAGCTTCAACAATACTTGAAACAGGCTCCTCTAACGCTTCCATAATCTCTGTAGACAAAACAGTAATGGTTTTAGGTAAGCCGGATATAAGATTTCTTCCCCTAATGTCCATTGTAACTTCTTGAACTCTAGGATATACAGTCCCTATATTTATCTTCAATTCCTCAGAAGTACGTTCACCTATCATTATGTTATGTTTTTTTCTCATATACCTTACAATAGCTTCATCAAATTTATCCCCAGCTACTTTTATGGAAGAACTCACAACAGTTCCACCTAAAGATATAACCGCTATATCAGTAGTTCCTCCACCAATATCTATAACCATACTTCCACAGGCTTTTGAAATATCTATTCCTGCCCCAATAGCTGCTGCTATAGGTTCTTCAATTAGATATGTTCTTCTTGCACCTGCCTGATTAGCTGCTTCTCTTACAGCTCTTTTTTCAACTTCTGTTACTCCGCTTGGAACGCACACAATAATTCTTGGTTTAAAAACCTTAAATACCCTGTTTCCTGTAACTTTGTTAATAAAATATTTTAACATTCTCTCAGTTGTATTATAATCTGAAATTACCCCGTCTTTTAAAGGGCGTATTGCAACTATATTGCCCGGTGTCCTTCCTAGCATCCTCCTGGCTTCTTCTCCCACTGCCAAAAGCTTGTTGTTATTTTGGTCTAATGCCACAACTGAAGGCTCACTTAGTACAACACCTTTCCCCTTTATGTATACAAGTATTGTCGCCGTTCCTAAGTCTATACCTATATCCTGCCCTATTCCAAACAAAACGCATCTTCCTTTCGAGATTCAAGATAGAAAAGAAAACAAAATTTATACCATATTAATATTATCACACTATATTAATATTGCAAGATTTTTGTTTATTAAGTTTTTGTTTTTTTGTTATTATAAAGAAAAGACTTTAAGTGTATAAAAACTCACTCAAAGCCTTAAATTTTTATCAATTTGCCATTTGTAAAAATTCCCATTTGCATTATCTTTTACATTTGCTTTAATTTGTCATTTTGACATTTCCTTTGTAACATAGCTTCACTTCTTTGTTTATATTTAGCTTTAGTTGCCATCCCGCCTCTAATATGCCTTTCAGCTTTATTTTTCTCCAAAACTTTTTTAGTTTTTTCAGCTAATACAGAGTTTATTTGTGCCAATCTTTCTGTCACATCTTTGTGTACTGTACTTTTACTTATTCCAAATCTTTTCGCTGCAGCCCTCACTGTGGCATTGTTTTCAATTATAAATCCAGCTAATTCTAAAGCTCTTTCTTCTATGTATCCTTTCAATGATACGCCCCCCTTACAGTCCATCTCCATTGATAATTCAACTACTCAGTTTGCTTTTCACCTGAAATATGCTAATTTGCAGCCGGACTTAAACAGCAAGTCACCAACAACATTTTCTAGCAATATATAAAAATTCAATAACTACAGTATATATATGCTGTATTAAATACACTTATGATAGATAAATAGGGTCAGGCTTGAATAATTTACCCGCATACATAAGCAAGTAAACCACTCAAGCCTGACCCTGTTTTTTATTAAAAAAATATTAGTCAATTGGCAAATATTCTACTGGATTTACAGGTTGATTGTCTTTTAGCACTTCAAAGTGGAGATGCGAAGGATCTGCTGATTTAAAAGCAGCTGTATCACCAACACATCCAATTACCTCTCCCTGCTTTACTTTTTGATTTGGAGTCACCATATCATCACTTGCAAGATTTGCATATACTGTTTTTAAATCTTTTGAATGTTCAACTATAATTGTGATACCTAGCCTTGGATCATTTTTAGTGCTGGTTACAACACCATCCGCTACAACTTTTACAGGTGTTCCTCTTTCTGAACTTATGCCAATTCCTGTATGTGCTCTCCATTCATTTAAAGTTTTTGAGTAAATCAGCTTGTCAACAGCAAATTCTAGTATTATCTCCCCATGAACAGGCATAATAAATTTAGGCGTACCAGCCGTTTCAACTTCTTCCTGGTTTTCTATAATTATATTTTCTGCTTCAACTACCTCTGCTGTTCCAAATGTTTCAACTGCATCTTCTAAAGTACTTGCCTCTAATGCAGAAACTTTTTCATTTTCCTCCTCCAAATTATCATTGGAAACTTTCTCTTCTATTTCTCCACTATTCTCTGCATACTCTTCATCTAATATTTCATCGTTATTTACAGAAATATCATCCTCATCTTGGCTATCTGCAATTACCTCCTTATCTTTTTCAAAATAAGCAGTACTTTGTTCCATATTCCCCATCATATCAGGAGTAATTATTTCTTCACCATCATTATTAAATGCAACTAAGTAAGCCGTTACACCTATAATAGTCAAACACAAACCCAAAACAATAAAAAATCCTTTTTTGTCAAAAAAGTCTAGCACTTTCTTTTGAGTAATTTTCTTGTCCGGAAATAATTTTTTAAAATTCACTTTTTCCACCTCCATAAATTATTGTTTCCGCAAATGGGAACAATATACATAGAGGTGAATATTTTTTTAAAAATTTTCAATATTTTTTTCTATATTTTGTATATTATCTAAAGTAACACCCTTATAATAATATTTTATAATTTCTTTAAAATTCTTTCCATCTTTTGCAAGATGATTAGCTCCCCACTGACTCATTCCAACTCCATGACCATGTCCTATAGTGGTTATATTTATTTCTCCAGTTTCCCCTTCTTCTATACTAAAATTTGTAGACCTTAGATCTAAAATTCTTCTAAAATCAGTTCCCTTTAAAGTAACATCCCCAACTTTAATTTTATCAACCCTTTCACTATCTGTTCTATTAAGTATTTCAATTTGATCTATAATATTTTCACTATCAATTTGTAAATCAGGAAGTTCACTTTTAAATGCACTTATAAAATCTTCTTCTTTAAAAGTTGTTATCACTTCATAATTTGAACAAGCATCCTCTCCTTCACTTTTTACACTCTTTAAATAAGGCACCTCCACACCTTCCCACACATTTTCGGAGTTTTCAGTTGCACCACCACTATTTGCATGATATAGAGGATTAATAACTTTCTTTTCGTATGAAATGATAATATCTTTAGTTTCACTAACTGCTCTTTTGATTTTATCCCAATTCTTTTCTCCATTTTTTTCTCCCCATTTTTTAAGAGCATCAGCCTTATCAATCCAAGCCTGACAATGACCAGAATCTGTACAAACATCAGCACCATTATGAGCATCTGCATTAGTATTGGCATATATCTTTTTCATTCTCCCATATGCATATGTTCTTGCAGCTACAGCTTGTGCTTTTAGGGCTTCAATTTCAAAATCTACCGCCATCTCTGCTGCCACTACGCCTATTAAATATTCTTCAAGAGGCATTTTTTTTATTTTGTCCTTATTGGCTATATACACATCTAAATAAAGAACTTCATCATAAAGAACTTCATCCTTTTCCTCAATTTCTTCAGGTGGCGGTTGATTGTCATCTAAAGGTATAAGTTCTTCAGCAACGGTACTGCATCCCCGCACAATTATTAACGGCAAAACCACTATAACCATTGTCATTAACAGAACATAACCAATAAATTTTTTCATGCTTATATCCCTTTTAAAATTAATAATTAAATATTCTAAAAACACTATAATAATAACTATGTTTGTCTAAAACCAAATATCCATTAAAATTATTAATTCTAGCGAATGTTATTATGAAAAGTACTATATTTATTGGTCTTTTTAAAAACTTATTATTTTTAAGGAGGGAGATTTTACATGAGAAAAATTAGCTTTATTATGGTAATGGTAATTTTTCTAACTGCTTGTCTTTCAAACATAACATTTGCAGAAGACAGGTATCCGGGGTTTAGAGTCAAAGGAAGATTTCTTTATGATAACAGGGGAGAGAAAGTTATCCTTTATGGTCCAAATATAATGACCATATGGGGTGAAGTGAGCGGTGAAAAAACTTTTGCTGAAATTGCAAAAACAGGAGCAAATGCAATTAGAATAGTCTGGCTTACCACTGGCTCTGCCAGAAATCTTGATTTGGCAATATACAATTGCCGTAAAAACAATATGATACCAATGGTTGAACTCCATGATGCAACTGGCGAATGGCACAAGCTTCCCCAACTTGTAGACTACTGGACAAGTCCTGAAATTGTGGAAGTTATTCAAAAACATCAGGAATATCTTCTCATTAACATTGGTAATGAAGTAGGGGCAGAGGTTTCTGAAAGCGAC
>JAAYTS010000157.1 GCA_012517995.1 Clostridium sp. | reverse complement strand
ATTTTAAAAATTTTCTTCTAATTATTTTTATTTGTAAATTGTCTATATGCTCAAGTTCTTCTTCCTGTGCATCCAAAATAAAATCTTCAATATTAAAATCTGCCTTTCTTAAAAAACTCAACACTTCTGCTTTCTTTTCATCATCAGTTTCTAAATATTCAACGGTTCTTCCTGGACTAGAATAATTAGATGAAATTATACACAATGAATTTTCAAACCATTCTTTTATTTTTTTAGCTATTTTAATATTAAACATAGCCGCTGTTGATATAAATAATGCATTTTCTCTTGTGTGAGACTTTATAATTTCTGCTTCTTTTTTAAGCTCCCCCTTAAGATTTATTGAACTATAATCTGAGTTTTCTCTTATAAATACGGGGGACCTTCTCTTGACTTTTTTATAAAGCCATTCTTTGTGTATAACTTTTTTCATGACTTCAAATCCATATTCGTATAATGTATCATCTATTACAAATAAAATTTCAAACATAGAAGCTTCTTCTTCAGCATTTATGTTAAACTTAAACTTTTCACATTCTGCTATAATATCTTCATTTGTAAAAGACAAATTGACCATATTCTTCATAAAACTTATAGCATCTACTATGTTAGATTTACCACTACCATTAGCACCATAAATTAAAACACTCTTAAGTAATCTATCAAAAGATGTGGTAAATGTATTAAAATCTTTAAATTCACCTTTTGTTGAAGATATCATACTTAATGTTGCTTGCTCATAATAAGATGAATAGTTTTTACATGAAAAACCTATAAGCATAATTATCATTTCCTTTCCGAAATAATCCTCCTATTGTTATTTTATAATAACTACCTTTAAAAAACAATTCTTATTATGTGTTTTTGCAGTTTTCTCTCTTTTTTATACATTAAGAGTTTAGAAATTTGAATTTAACACTAAGAATGATTTGGAAATAATTTCATAATAACTACCTAATTGTAAATATTTTGAGCATTGACACATTAAATTTTTATAATTATAATTATAGGTGTGGGAAAAATTATATCTAAATAAAAATTTATCAATTCTACTTAAATCCTAAAGTCTTATATATTCAAAAGATTCTACTGTTTTATCTGGGGATTCAGTAAACTAAATAATAAACATATTGATTAGTATTGTGAAAATTGAAAAACTATACAATTATGTCGACCCTTTTTAAACTACAACATAACAAACTACTAATTAAAGTATGCAGTTAAAAATTCAAAAAACATTCACCAGTATAGGAGGAAGCTTTATGATGAAATTCTTGGGCAATTTAAGTTTAGGAAAGAAATTGTATTTAGGATTTACAGCAGTAATATTAATTATAGTCATACTATCAACAATAACATTTACAAACTTTTCAAAACAGTATGAATCTACAGTTTGGAATAAGCATACATATGAAGTTTTAATGGAACTTAAAATCCTATTAGAAGAAATGTTAAACATGGAAACAGGCCAGCGTGGATTTGCACTTACTGGAAATGATGCATCTTTAGAGCCATTTATTAATGGTAAGGCTAATTTTGAACAGCATTATAACAAGGTAAAAGAATTAACTTCTGACAACCCAGAACAGCAAGAACTTTTAGCTGAACTTAAAAGTGTTCAACTAGAGTGGCTAAAAATAGCCGAAAGCAGTATTGAACATAGAAGAAATGTGGAAAATGGAATAGGCACCATAGATGATATTATAAAAGAAGAACAAGCTGCATATGGTAAAGAGTTTTTTGATAAATTTAGAGAAATAATTGAAAAAAGTGAAAATATTGAAACTACATTGTTAGCAGCACGCTTAGAAGAAAATTCAAATCTAAAGAAATTAACAGATCTTGTTATTATTGTGGGCTGCATTCTTGCAGTGCTAATTGCACTGGCAATTGCATATTTTATCACAAGAATGATTACCCGCCCTGTAAATGAAATAAAAACAGTAGCACAAGAAATCACAAAAGGAAATTTAGATGTTATAATAAATAAATATTACAACGATGAAATTGGAGACTTATCAGATGCATTTAAGATAATGAGTCATAATCTAAACGAAGTTATGACCAATATCAACTCTTCTACGGAACAGGTGGCATCAGGCTCTAGGCAGCTTTCTGACTCTAGCACAGCCCTCTCTCAGGGTTCTGCTGAACAGGCTTCTTCCGTTGAAGAACTAACTTCATCTATAGAAGAAATTTCATCTCAAACTAAAAATAACGCTGAAAATGCAAATCAGGCTAATTTGCTTGCTGAAAAAGCCAAAGAAAATGCAGCACAAGGTAATGAACGTATGGGACAGATGCTAAAAGCCATGGATGAAATAAATAGTTCCTCTGCAAATATATCTAAAATTATAAAAGTTATTGACGAAATTGCCTTCCAAACTAATATACTAGCTTTAAATGCAGCAGTTGAGGCAGCAAGAGCAGGACAACATGGAAAGGGATTTGCAGTAGTAGCTGAGGAAGTAAGAAATCTTGCACAGAGGTCTGCAAATGCGGCAAAAGAAACTACAACAATGATTGAAGGCTCTATTGACAAAGTAGAAGATGGTACTAAGATTGCAACTGAAACTGCAGAAGCTCTTAATGAAATAGTTGATGCTATCGGAAAAGTAACTGCTTTAGTAAATGATATTAACATAGCTTCAAATGAGCAGGCCTCTAAAATTTCACAGATAAATCAAGGTATTATGCAGGTATCTAGAGTAGTACAAACAAATTCTGCTACATCTGAAGAAATTGCAGCTGCAAGTGAAGAACTTGCAAGTCAATCAGAGCTATTAAAAGAGCAGGTTTCAAGATTTATCCTTAAAAAGGCTCATATGCCTACATTCTCTTCCTACAAGGGAATGAATGATATTGATCCAAATGTACTAAAAATGGTTGGGGACATGTACGATAGAAATAAAATCATCACAGATGTAACTTATGAAAATAGTCGAGAACCAGTATCAAATCATTCAAATAAAATGGATCTAAATAGCAATGAGTTTGGAAAGTATTAATTTTTAAAAAACCAATTTATGGCTATTGGATATTCTCCAGTAGCCTTTTTTTGTTTATCTAACTTCCTTTTAAGCTGTCTATTTTAATCCTTATATTTTCACTTTTTATAGAGTCTTGACAATAAGCCAAAAATGCTCTATACTTCAATTAACGCGTGTTAGTAATTTATTTTTTATCATAGATTAATTCAATGCAATTCACTTAAATTTCGAAAAACTACTTCTACTAAAAACACTTTAAGAACGCTCTATTGAAAACTATTTGTAAAAATATTTACAATGGGGGTGAAAATTTTAATCCTTTAATTAAATTTTAATCTTTTATTTTTAAAATTATTTTAAAAACTTTTTTTGGGAGGTATTATATGTTTAAAAAATCTTGTTTTGCTGTTATTTTGGTAGGCATACTTTTGTGTACCCTTATACTTACTGTTCCTACAGAAAGTTTAGGAGCAGGAAATGTGAGAACAACATATTTTGAAGCTAATTTTTCAAATTATGATTCAAGTTTATGGGAAAAAGCTGACTGGGATAATGGAGATATGTTTAATTGTATGTGGAAACCTAGTCAAGTTACAGTAAATGGCGGAAAGATGGTTCTTACTTTAGATAGAGATTATGATTCAAGTCACCGTTATCCATATAAAAGTGGCGAATACAGAACAACATCATTCTTTGGATTTGGATACTATGAAGTAAGAATGAAACCTGCAAAAAATCCTGGCATAGTATCATCATTTTTCACTTATACAGGGCCATCAGATGGTAACCCATGGGATGAAATAGACATTGAGTTTCTTGGAAAAGATACAACTAAAGTTCAATTCAATTGGTGGAAAGATGGACAGGGCAACAATGAATACTACTACAACTTAGGTTTTGACGCATCACAAAGTTTTAATACATATGGTTTTGATTGGAAACCAAATTCAATTGACTTTTATGTAAATGGAGTAAAAGTACATACTGGAACTAGAAATATACCACAGACACCAAGTAAAATAATGATGAATTTATGGCCTGGTATAGGTGTTGATGATTGGCTTGAGCCTTTTAATGGAAGAACCCCATTGACAGCAGAATATGAATATGTAAAATATTATCCAAATGGTTTTCCTGGAAACCAACAATCACCACAGCCTCAGCAGCCTTGGCAGCCTCAACCTCAACCACAACCACAGCAACCTTGGCAGCCTCCGGCATCTGGTAAAAGTGCTTTTAATGCAATTCAGGCAAATGATTTTGATGATACAAATGCATCAAATATCCAAATAATTAATACTGATAACGGAAGTGGAATTGGTTATATTGAAAATGGAAATACCGTAACTTATAGAAATGTGGATTTTGGAAATGGAGTTAAAAGTTTTAACGCAAGAGTTGCATCGGATATGAATTTTTCAACACAGATTGAAATTATCGTAAACGGTACTTCATTAGGTTCCTTATCAGTGCCTTCAACTGGAGGATGGAATAATTACAGGGAACTATCTACAAGTGTTAGAAATATTACAGGAGTAAATGATCTGGTATTAAGGTTTTCAGGTCCTGTTAATGTGGATTCATTTGTATTTGATTCAAATAGTGGATCACCACAGCAGCCTGAGCCACAACAACCTTGGCAGCCGCAACCTCAGCCACAACCACAGCAACCTTGGCAGCCGCAACCAGAACCTCAACAGCCTTGGCAGCCGCAACCACAACAGCCAGGCGGAACAGGAGATCTCTCAATATCTGTTTCTGAGAACACTTGGGGCGGAGGTGCTACATTAAATGTTACAATAACCAATAACGGTTCAGCAGCAGTTAATGGCTGGACAGCTAATTTAAACTTTTCTGGAGATGCAAAAGTAACAAGCTCCTGGAATGGCAATTTGAATCAAAGTGGTTCTTCTGTAAGCGTGAGCAATGTTGATTGGAACAGAACAATACAACCAGGTGATTCAGTAACTTTTGGACTTAATATTTCATACAGTGGTTCATACTCAAGACCATCTGCTTCAGTAAAATAAGTAATTTATTTTAGATAAGAAAAGGCAGTTACTTTTAAAAGTAAGCTGCTTTTTCTTATTTTTATTTAAAATCTTTTTTAAAAATATATTCAACTTTAGTGCCTGTTATATCCTAATTTTACAAATTGATTTATATATCACAATATGGTACAATTGACAAAAAAATTAGGAGGTTGCTTAGATGAAAATAGTTCGTGTAACAATATTATTATCTTTATGCATTTTTTTATCTGGCTGTGGCACAACAACACCTGAAAAAGTTGAAATACCAAATGCCGGCCAGGAATCAACAGAAACAACCCCAGAACACCAGACAAAGGTTTTTGATATTGGTGAGACGATAAAATCAAATGATATCTATTTTACCGTTAATGGTGTAAGAGAAGTGCCTGGAGGTCAATTTATGAGTCCAGATGATGGTAACATCTGGTATGCAGTAGATGTTACAATAGAGAATAAAGGCAAAGAATCCTTTAATTCTAGTTCTCTGTTAATGTTTAGCCTTATAGATAGTGAGGCATACAGCTATAATGTTACATTTGGGCCTGATTTAAATGGAAGTGTTGATGGAGAAATAGCCCCAGGTAGAAAACTAAGAGGAGAAGTAGCTTTTGAAATACCTAAGGGGTCAACAGGTTTAGAGCTGGAAATAAAACCTTTTATATGGGGCAATGGGCTAATTATAGTTAAATTGGACAGGTAAATATTTAAGTAGAATCTAAATATTTAATAAGGTCACAACAGCCAAAACTGTGTGACCTTTCATATTTTAATGCAACAACTTTATTCTTCTTCCTCTTTGGAATATCTAGTAAATTTGGCGTATCTAGACATAAAAGTGAGTCATCTTCCGCTTTCCATTCATATCCAGAAATTACATCTAACTTTTTGTCACCTGATTCTAATGTACATCCCCATCCAGTAATTAGTAATACACAAGCAAAAATAATACTTATAACTTTTTTTCTCATTGTTTACCCCCCATTGTTTTATTTTTTTAAGTTCTGTATCAAGCACTGTAAAAATTTCATATTGCTTGATTATTTTAAAAATTTGTAAGTTTTCTATCTATTCTATACTTACTGTATAGTACTTTCTAAATAAATTCAACCTTTATTTTGCTTATAATGAAAAAATTGATACATTTGTTCGTGTGTCAAGAAGTCTCCCCCCTTCTTTGTGGTAAGATGAATTAATATAAATTTACTTTTCTTTTGCCATAAGCAGTGCTATAGCTTCTGCTCTAGTAATTTGTGCATTTGGTCGAAATGTTCCATCTGGATAACCTTTTGCCCACCCCTCATTATAAGCTTTTATTATAAGGTCTTTTGCCCAGTGATCCTTTATATCTTTAAATGGCAAATCATCCTGTGAATTTAAATAATCTATTATATCCTGAAAAGGAAACAATTCTCCTGGGCAAAAAGGTCTTTGCTTTTTATCAATTTCATAGTGACCAATTATGGTTTTTCGAGACGGCTCAATCTTATGGCCATACTTCTCATCCACATAATCAATTATATATTTGTGTAGCCATTTAGTTGCTTCTAACTGAGCCTCTGTCAGCTTCCCCTTTGTTTCCGCCCAAATTCCTTCGTGTTCAATACTTATAGAATACCAGTTTGGGCTTATATCCTTTCCTTTTTTAAGTACCAACTCTGCTGTAGCGTTTTCTATTCCATTTGTTAATCCGTTAGCCCAGGCACTATCTTCAATTTTCACAAATTGGTATATCTCCCCTTTTTTACTTACACCAAAGTGTGCACTGGTAATCTTATTACTAGGGGAGGTAAACCAGCTTATCATGCTAGACATAGAGCCCTCTGAAATATGGTTTACAATCATCTGTGGAATGTGGCCTTGTCTATCTGATTTGTTGGTGTTGGAGTTTCCCACAAAACTAATTTTAAACATGGTTTCTTCCTCCAAACTCCGTACTTGATTTTTCAATCTTTAAAACGGCTTTATTGTTATTTTTCCCTCTCTTTAATAATATGCTTTATGTCTCCTAAAAGTTCTAGACCTAACTTGCTACAAAGGATAATTTAGTTTCACCTATGTTATTTAATCTATTAGTGTCTTATTAATAATATTTATACTTGATTTTCATTATTAGTTTGATATAATTGTATAAAACGATACCCAAAAATAGGAGATTACAAATATGAAAAAAGATATCATTTTGCCTTTTGATTATATAATTGTTCCTGGAAGTGAAGCTATAAAAACTTGTATGGAAATAAGAAAAGATACTTCACGAGGAGTTACTCCTATAATTCTTGGTGATGCTGCTGAAATAGAATACTTAGAAGATTCCCTTGAATATAATAATCATTTAACTCCCCAATCAATTATTAAACAATCGGAAAATGTTAATATTAAAGATTTTCTTAACAACCGATATGCAGAGTTCGCTACAGATGATGAATCATTGGAAGAATGGCCGTCTGAAGACGTTGAATCACATAATGGTTTAGTTTCAATTATTGATTTTATGACAGGTAATCCATTAGACGAAGTATACATAGCATTAATACCAACTTTAGATTCCTACAAAGTCCCTGCTTACTTAAAATATGGTGACTGGAATGACTGCCCTTCACCTGAAGAACACATAGCAATTTTTAAGTATTGGTACGAAAAATATGGTGCAAGAATTATTGCTGTAACTCATGATATAATTGAATGTACAGTTGATAATCCACCCAAAACCAAAGAAGAGGCAATTAAACTTGCTAAAGAACAGTTTAAATATTGTATTGATATTGTTGCGCAAGGTACGGAAACCATATCTGGTTTAGCTGCATCTTTACTAAATAGTAAATACTGGTATTTTTGGTGGGATTAGTGCTGTGAATCTAGCTTTTAATACAATAAACTTTTTATTAAATCATGGTTGCAGCAATGCTTTCTGAAATGATAGAACTTACCTCTGAGGAATTGCAAAATCTAGTTGGGATAGACTCGGAAGACTATGTTGAATTTGCGGCATATCAAGCAAGCTGGGGTACTTCAGCAGACGAGATAATTATTATACAAGCTGTAGACAGTTCAAAGGCTTACGATATTGAGGCAAAATTAAAAGAGCGTGTAGAACATAAACGTAAGTCTGGCGAGTCATATCTTACAGAAAATCTACCTATTATTGACGCTGCTATAGTACGTCGTGATGGCAATACAGTTTCTATGCTAATAACTGAAAATATAGATGCTGCTAATTCTGTATATGAAAAATTTTAGTAAGTAGAATTGAAGTTTAAAACCACATTCCAATTAAAGTGGATATGAATGGTGGAGGCGAGGGGAGTCGAACCCCTGTCCGAAACCATATTCACAAGAGCTTCTCCGGGTGCAGCTCCTACTTTTTCATTCCCTCACTGCATCGCCTAAGAGCTAGCTATACAGTTTGGTATCCTTTAAAATCCGCCGCAAGCCAAGGATACACTTGCGGTAGTTCTAGCATTTAACCTTCCCATGCAAAAGGCCTGACTTAATGACGCCAGCTATCCAAGGCGCAGGAACCTTGGACTGACGGGCTGCCTTATCTTAGGCAGCAGCTAATTCGTAACTATCGTTATTAGCGTTTAATTTAAGTTCTCGTTTTTTAAAGAGGCCAACGAGAATCCTCTACCCGCTACTCTAGCTTCAACAATCCCGTCGAAACCATTACGCCCCCATATTTAATTATTTGAAATTTTCCTTTAATCTTTTTTCAATTTGTCTTTGGGCATCCCTTTTTGCAATGTCTTCCCTCTTGTCATGCAGCTTTTTACCTCTGCCAATGCCTAAAGTGACTTTCACTTTGCCTCTTTTAAAATATACTTCAACAGGTACTAATGTCATTCCTTTTTGTTGAACATAACCTATAAGCCTGTTTATTTCATGTTTATGCAAAAGAAGCTTTCTGTCTCTAAGGGGATCTTTATTAAATATATTTCCCTGCTCATAGGGACTAATATGCATTCCTTGTATAAATACTTCACCATTTTTTATGATAGCATAACTGTCTTTAAGATTAACTTTTCCAGCCCTTATAGACTTTACTTCTGTGCCTGCTAAAACAATGCCTGCTTCTAAAGTATCTTCTATAAAGTAATTTCTTCTTGCATTTTTGTTTTGTGCAACAATCTTCTTTGCTTCTTTTGACATTATACTAACCGCCTATTACATTGATATTAACTAATCCCCTCTTATACATTGCAGAACAAAACCGATAAAAATAACCCTTCCTGTCTGAAAGGGTGTTTTCGTCTGCTTACAATTATTAATTATACCACTTTAAACTTTTATGTCAAGGCTTTTTAAAAAAAGCAAGCATCTTGGCTTCAATTGCCAAGATGCTTGTTTTTTTATCCTCTTTGGATTATTATTCTACTCAAGTGTTCCACTAGCATCAATTACCATTGAAGTAGTTTCAAAAGAAAGGATGTGTTCTTCATCAACATAAACATCATATTCTTCATTTAAAATAAGCTCCGAAGATGTAAATAACATATTTTTGTATTGTTTAGGAGCTGTAAAGTTTAAAACTTCTCCTGTGCTTGATGTAATACTAATGGTTGAATCAGCACCAGCTTCCCCTAGCAATACTGTACATTGGCTAGATAATTCAGGGTTTGGAGCAGTATTGGTTTCTCCAACTGCAATAAGTGTTCCACCTGAAATTACAAAGTTACTTGGATCACACTGTATTCCACCCTTTAACTCTTCTCCGCCAAAATTATCTGTACCAATTGCCACTATGTAGCCACCGTTAATAATAACTTCTGCCTCTTCTTTTGCATATATAGCACTGGATTCTTCAGATACTAATTTGATATTCCCGCCATTTATGTTGATACTGCTTTTTCCATCTATGGTTTCTGCAGCAGATGCTGCTTCTATCTCACCGCCATTTATTACAACATCATTACCTTTTATTCCATCATTGGCAGCTGAAATTATAAAGTTACCATTTTCAATTAAAAGATTTTCTCCTACATCAAATGCATCTGAACCAGAGTTAATATTAAAATCCCCATCCTCAATTGATATATCAAGATCTGCTGTTATAGCATCTTTACCTGCTTCTATTACAAATGTACCTCCACTTATGGTTATTGAACCATCACAGTCTATACCGTCATCTTCCCCTGATGTGGATTTTAAATTAAAATTACCTTTCTCAATTATTATATCTCCTGAAACGCTAAATACATCCCCAAAAGAAGTTATATCTATTTCTCCAGCTTCTAAAGTTAATGAACCTCCAATATCAAAACCTTCTTCCCCTGCTTCAATCTTTATTTTTCCGCTTCTTTCTACTTCAACATCTGTGGCTTCTTTTTTTATTATTACATCTCCATTAGCATTAATTCCATCGCGTTTTGATACAATATCTATATCTCCATCTAATATTGTTATATCTAATTCAGTTGTTAAGCCATGCTTTCCTGCATCTACCCTTAAAACACTTCCGTCTATTTCTATTCCTCCATCAGCATCAAAAATGTCATTTTCAGTGGATGTTATATAAAATGCACCTTTATAAAGTATCATTTTCCCTGAAACGTCAAAAGCATCTCCTACAGAAGTTATTTCCACTACACTTATTCTATCTGCACTATCTTTAAGTTCTACATCTCCATCTATATCAAAGCCTTCTTCATTTGCTTCAATATATATTCTGGAATCAAGTATTAATACATTTCCTCCTGTATTAAATCCATCCCGTTCAGTATTTAAAATAAATTCTTGTACATCATATATTTTTATATCTTCATTTGATGTAACACCGTGTTTTTTAGCTTTTATATTTAAACGACTTTTAAGTACATAAATTTCCCCCTTGCTGTCAATTCCATCTGATGCAGCATCAATTTCTATATTTGAATTTGTTATTGATACATCCCCTTTTGCGTGTATTCCATCTGTTTCATTTGATATAACTTTTACAGTACTTTCATTAATAGCTAATTCAGAATAACTTATAATACCTTGATCATAATTACCTGTTACATTTAAAGTACCACCATATATTGATAATGGAGCATAACTTACTAATGCACCTTCAACTTTTGTATCTTCAGTATCATAAATGCTAACACTTCCATCTGCTAAACTGCTTGCTTTACCACTTAGTACAATATCTGCTTTGCTTGCATTAGCAATGTATATTGCAGGTCCATTTGAATTAGTTATATTCACATTAACTAACTGCAATTCCACACTTTTTGTAGTATCTACCATTATCATTCCATCTTCTAAAGTTCCCTTTATCCTGTATTTCCCACCTTCTGTAATGGTAACAATTGAACCGTCTACACTTATGCCATCTCCTGAATATGTTATGGTATCCCCTAAATTTATTTCTCCATCCGCTGGTAATATCATTTCAACTGGAAATTCATTTATTTCATGAAGTATGTATCTACTTAAAAGAGTATAGTCTAGTGAATTTACAACACCATCTCCATTTAAATCTGCAGCAGTAATATCTCTAAGCGTACTTACTTGTAAAATATGACGGCTTATAACTGCCGCATCTATTGAATTTATTTCGCCATCTCCATTTAAGTCCCCATATTTGATAGGGCGTTCTATTAGCCCAAAAGCAACACTAGAAGCACTAAAAATAAAAACCACCAATAACAGAATTAAAAAAAATTTCTTGTACATACGTCCCCCCCCTATTTATTTACTCCCATATTATTTAATAATACAAAAACAACTTAAAAAACCCTCCATCTAACACCTCCTTGTACAATTAATATTGTATAAATCAGTGAGCTAAATTCACCGTTTAACCTATTATACATTATACTTAACATAATAATTTTAAGTTTCAGACTTCTTATTTTTAAAAAATACTCCCATATTTAATATTCTATAACATAATAACTTTTAAGTGTAGTATATTTTATATGCTTTTTTATTTTATTTATAAAAATTACTTATTTTATGCCAAGTTACATATTATCGGCAATTTACATAATTTCAAAATTACTAAAAAAACAGCCTCTCAATTATTAAGAGACTGTTTTTTATTTATATTTAATAATTTAAGGAGAAAAGAAATGCTCTTCATTACCATCCACCGAAGCCACCGCCCCAGTCACCGCCGCCACCCCAGTCGCCACCTGGGAAGCCGCCCCAGTCACCGCCTGGGAAACCACCCCAGCCGCCGAATGGATTAAACTCAACGCCTCCATCAACTGTTACAATTGAACTTGTAGTAAATGTTCTTTGTGGGCTTCCATTTACATACATGGTATATGTAGTGTTTAATCTAAGGTCTGGAGAAGTAAATATCAATGTACTAAATGTTCTTGGCACTGTAAAATTAGCTACCTCAACATTATTATTACTTCTAATAGTTATAGTAGAATTTGCTGATGCTCCGCCAAGTACCAATACTGGTTGAGTAGTTGCCTCTCTCGTTACTTGACCTACATTTCCTCCCATACCGATAACTGTTCCACCTGTAATAGAAAATGTAGCACCATCAGTATCTATACTTCCTTCTGGACTGCCAGATGCAAGAATAAACATATATCCGCCGTTTATATGGATTGTTCCATTTGAATCCATTCCGTCTCCTCTTTGTATATTTATATAAATATTTCCGCCATTAATGGTTATATCTCTTTGAGCATTTATTCCATCATTACTAGCTTCTATTGTAATCTCCCCACCATTTATGATAACTGCCTCATCACCACTTTCAATTCCTTCATAAGCTTCTTTTATATTAAAAATACCATCGTGAATAACTAAATTTGAACTAGAATGTAATCCATCATCTTTTGCAAAAATATTAAATTCTCCACCAAATATTTCTAAGTTTCTGTCAGCTTCAATTCCATCACTATTAACACGGATATTAAAAAGTCCGTTTTCAATTGTAATATCATAATTTGCTGTTATACCGTCTTTACCAGATCTTAAATCAAAAACCCCGCCTGTTATTACTATGGATTCATTTGAATCTATTGCATCTTCATTAATTGAAAATACATTAATTGTACCTCCATTTATTGTTATATTGCCTGTAATATTAATACCATCTTCAGGACATTCTAGAGTTATCTCACCATCATCTATTCTTAAATTTCCTTTGATATCAAATCCCTCTTCAGCTGATTTTATATTTATAACTCCGCCATTCATCTTCATATTTGCTTCAGTATTAAATCCATCTCTTTGTGCATTTATTGTTATATTACCAGCAGCTACTGTTATATCTGCTTCTGATGCTACCCCATGTTTGCTTACCGATAAATTAATTGTACCACCCTTAATATGAATATTGCCTTTACTGTCTATACCATCAGAATCTGCATTAATATCCAATCTTCCTCCTGCAATTTCCATATAGCCTTTTGCATGTATTCCATCTGTTATAGCAGATTGTACATTAATATTTCCACCTTTAATATATAAATCTGAATAGCTTATAATACCATGCTCATAATTTCCTCTAACATTCAAAATTCCATTGCCATCAATCTCTAGCCTTGCATTACTAGAAATAACTCCTTTAACTTTTGTCTCTTTGCTATCGTATATACTACTGCTTCCATCACTTAAACTATTTGTTGTACCGCTTTCCAATATAATATTTGCTTTATTTGCATTTTCAATGTAAATAGCAGGACCATTTGAATTTGCAATACTTACCCCATTTAGACGAAGAGTAACTTCTTGTGAAGTATCTACATGCACCATTCCATTTGTCAATGTACCAGCAATTGTATACTCTCCACCTGCAGAAATTTTAACAATTGAACCATTTACTGATGTTCCTGTTCCTGTATATGTTATGTTAGATCCTAAATTAATTTGTCCTTGACCTGAAGTTGGAGGTGTTGTAGGATTAACAATAGTTCCAACAGGAAATCCATCTATCATTTCAAGAAGATATCTTGTTAATAATGTATAATCTATTGTATTTACCTTACCGTCACCATTTAAGTCCGCTAAAATAATATTCTCAAGAACTCTCTCTTCTATAATATGTCTATTCATTAATGTCACATCAAAAGAATTAATTAAGCCATCACCATTTAAATCTCCATATAAGGCTGAATTAGCATAAGTTAGATTAAACATGCCTATAATTACTACCAAAAACAAAATTAATACAGAATATTTTTTTAACATACACTTCCCCCCAGAATTTTTTATACTTTTAAATCTTTATAACCTATTCATAATTTTTTTACTGCCTTACATTAAATATTCTATAGCAACTCTAATTTTGAGTGTATCAATTTGAAAAAACTTTTAAAAAAACTCCGTTGTTTTAAAAACAACGGAGTTTTTTATTGGTAGGTAATTATAATTCATCAATAAGTTTATATAAAATCACTGCAGCTTGTGCTCTGTTTGCATTTGCTAAAGGAGCAAATTCACCTGTTTCCATACCTCTTATAATTCCTGCTTGCTGCATTGTTTTTACAGCTTCTTTTGCGTATCCAGCAATTTCAGAATCATCTTTAAAGTCTACTGCTGCTTCTTTAAGATCTAGAGTAATTCCCACAGTTTTTAAAGTGTTAAATGTCATTACTGCCATGTCCTGTCGGCTAATTTGGTCATTTACTCCAAAGGATCCGTCGGTTCTTCCTTTTACGATACCTAACTCATAAGCAGTTATTATAGCTTTTTCATACCAAGCACCTGATTCAACATCGCTAAATGGATTGTTCTGTCCTTCAGATTCTAAATTAAATGTATTAACAAGCATTTGTGCAAATTCTGCTCTGGTTACATTTTTCAGTGGTGCAAATGAATCCTCAGACACACCTTTTATAATTTTACGTGCTGCAAGTGCTATAATAGCATCTTTAGCCCATGAAGTATCATCTAAATCTTTTAAAGTTACATTCACAGGAACTGCTGTATACTTGCCAAATTGTACTGCTTTAAATTGAACTATACCATCATTATAATGTCCATTTTTAACAACTTTAAAGTCACCATTGTCAGCAATGTAACATACTACAATCTGCTCTGGATTTAAGCTTGCATCTAATGTGTAATTAAAGGATACATTTACTTTTTGATTTTTATCAAATTGGTTAAGTTTTTCCTCTCCAACTGATAAATCAAATATATATACATCATTATCTTCTTTACTTACACTCAATACAACCTCAACATTATCTTCTGAATCTTTAAACAAAGATACTGGAAGTTCAACAACAGCTATACCTGTGTCTGCTTCAATTACTTTAATACCTGCTTCTAATGCTTCTTTCATTTGTTCAGCATTAAATTTAACAGATACATCACTCTCTTTTTCTCCATCTTTAACTTTAACTTTTGCTTTTCCATCTTTAGCAGTGTTTAATACAGTTTCAAATATTTCATCAGTTACAGAAGCTACAGCCTTTCCTTCATCATCAACAATTAGCTCAACAACAGCTTCTTCTGTACTTCCTGGAATTTCATCCTCTTCATCTTCTTCTGTCTTACCCTCATCAACTTTGCCTGCACTTCCAGAACCTCCTGAAGGTTTGCTTCCTCCTGGTGTTTTGCCTCCTTCTGATGAGTCGATTTTATCAACAAGAACTAAGTTACCAAAAACTGATGGATCCATGTAGCCTGTACCTGTTATATCGTTCCATGCCACACAACTTTGACGGGAACCATTTTTTGCATCATTAACCTGAATATCAAAACCAATAGTTGTATTTTTAGCTGGAGTTATTTCAGTAAATGGAATTTTAACTTCAACTATATAGTTTGTTCCTGAAACACTTGTTGCCGATTCAAATCCTTCTTCTGCACTTTGAGGATTAAAGGAAGTCTCATTTTCAAAATTAATTCTGTACTGTCCATGGTTAGTTCCCTCATAAAATGTGCTCTTAGAATTTGTTTGATCAACGAAAATCTCAACAGAGTCCTGTTCCCATGGATCACTGTGGCTCTTGTCAAGTACATCGTCTTGAACTTCAATTAAAACGTAAAGATTTTCATCATCCCAAAGCATTCTTCCAACCCCAGTAGCACCTTGCCATGCTGTTTGATACTGGTCTGTATTTATTTTAGGTGCTTTTTTCCATACATCATCTATTTCACCGTCAATAACAGGTGTTCCATATACTGCTTTTGCTTCTTTAGCTTCTCTTACTTCACGTGGATTTTCTTCAATAAATTTCTCTGGGTCCATAATTGCATAATAAGCTAGTTTAGCCTGCAAACCTGCGTCAAATAATACCGGGCTTCCCTCACTTCTCCAGCTTGATGCATCATCTAATCCCCAAATGGTTACTCTTGCAATATGGTCAGAATATTCTTTATAAAGTTTAAATAACTCTGCATATAAATAAGCTTGAGCAATAGCTTCCTTTTCTGTAAGTACAGAGTTAGAGCCAGAAGTAATATCAAGCTCAGTAATACTTATCTCAACACCTAGTTCTGAAAATCTTTCTAAAGATAAACGAACATTTTCTACATTTGTATTGGCATTATAGTGAGACTGCATTCCAATACCGTCAATTAAAAGTCTACCATCATTTTCTGCTGCATATCTGTCATTAATGTCTTTTACCATGCTGTACATTACTGATGCTTTTTGCTGGTTATCATCATTATAATCATTATAGTATAATTTCACATCTGTCCATCCATTTTTATCTAATACTTCTCTTGCAGTTCTAAAAGCTATCTCTATATAATCTGGTCCAATTGCTTTATACCAAGAAGATTCACGCAGTGCCCATTGCCAATTATCAGGAGTTGCTGTATCAGTTAAGCCGTCTTTAATTGCTTCATTCACTACGTCCCAGCCGATTACTTGGTCTCCAAAATTTTCTACAACTGTTGTAATATGAGTTGTTAGATTTTCAAGAGCTTCCTCACGGCTTAGTGGATTACCTTCTTCATCTGTACTTAGCCATGTAGGCATTTGCTGATGCCATACCAAAACATGACCAAACATATCAAATCCAGCTTCCTTAACTCCTGCTACAAGCTGATTTTGTGCAGTAAAGTCAAATTCTCTTTCAGCATTATAAGCATAATCTGGCTTCATTGCGTTTTCTGCTGTAAGAACGTTAAAGTGGTGCTTTAGAAGTTCAAGTCTTTGACCTTGTAAATCTACTGATGATACTATGTTACCAACTAAAAAGTAATCTTTATAAGCATCTTTAATTGGTGTTAAATCAGTTTGAATTGGTTTTCCAGCACCTACAGGACCAACATAAGAAATCACAAAATCATCCATATAAAATGTTACATCGCTATCAGGTGCTACTACTGTTTCTACATAAGCATTCAACACAGTTGGATCAACTGTCAATGTAAAATCACCTGACAACTCTACCCATCCTTCATCTGTTACAGTTACGTCTTCAGACACATTAGTATATGTATCACTACCACTTTGTACACTGATACGCAGTGCAGTTGGCACTTCACCTTCTGCCATTTTAACCCATGCAGATAAGTGATATTTATGTCCTCTATGCATTTTGCCCATAACATCTAAAATTGGACCGTTGTATTGGCTAGACACAGTTGCACTTAAACTTTGGGACCCATTTTCTGTATGGTTATCTTCTGTTATTAGTTCTATACTTCCATTAGAACTGTCTCTAATTACCCAGTTACCAATACCATCTTCAAAATTAGCATTAATACCCGTTTGGTCTTTGCCTATGCTTACATTATCCATATAAAAACCAACTTCTGGGTGGTTTGACTCAACATATAATGTCATTTCATCCATATCTTCTTCAAAAATGTATGAACCACTTATTTGAATCCACTGAGTATCTGTTACTTCAATAGTAGCTATGTTCTTCCAATCCTTGGAATCAGCACCTGCAGCCAATTCTTCCATTGTTATAGCAAGAGTTAATGGCTCTTCTAACTCTTCAGGAATTTCTACAACCTTTAAATAAGCACAAACAGTATATTCGGTATCTTTTTCCAGTAAATTAAGTAAATTGATACTTGGACCTTCCCAAGTTTGAGTTCTTCCAGTTGTTTTTAAGCTATAGCTTCCAGCATATGCTTCTTCATCAACTACTTCTAATTTTACGCCACCTCTTGCTCTCCAACTTTGAGTTGTTCCACTTTCAAAATTATAAAATAAATCTTCATCTAATTCTTCAGGTTCAGATGCTGAAGTACTTGTAATCAATACATCATCCATATAGATATTTGGAATAACTTCTCCCTCATCTGTTCCTTCACCTGGTTCTATCCAAATTAAAAACTCTGTAGTTTCACTTGGTACCTGGTAGTCTTTTAACTCAAAAATTGTCCAGTCTTCAGAAGTAACTTCTCTATTGCCTATCAACCAAATATAATCTTCCTCTCCTCCTGAAACTACTTTAGCGGTGATGTGATATTCACCTGTTCCCTCTTCTAGTCTTAATTTTAATGATATATTGTATTTTTTCCCTGATTCCATAAGATTTGTTATATCCATAAATGGCTGACTTTCTTTTGATTCTCTGTTTTCAAGTACTAATGACTTATTGTCACCCCAGTCATAAATACTTAAATCTCCTCCATCTCCCCATGGCTTTACTATCCAGCTTCCCATATCTTCATCTTCAAAGTCCTGGGATAAAACTTCTGTAATTTCATAAATTTCTATAATTTCCACATCATCAATATAGATGTTAGGAATAACATCTCCCTCATCTGTTCCTTCACCTGGTTCTATCCAAAGCAAAAACTCTGTAGTTTCACTTGGTACCTGGTAATCTTTTAACTCAAAAATTGTCCAGTCTTCAGAAGTAACTTCTCTATTGCCTACTAACCAAGGATAATCTTCTGCTCCTCCTGAGGCTACCTTACCAGTAATATGGTATTCACCTGTTCCTTCTTCCAGTCTTAACTTTAATGATATATTGTATTTTTTCCCTGATTCCATAAGACTTGTTATATCCAGAAATGGCTGACTTTCTTTTGATTCTCTGTTTTCAAGCACTAATGACTTATTATCACCCCAGTCATAAATGCCTATATCTCCTCCATCTCCCCATGGCTTTGCTATCCAGCTTCCTGCATCTTCATCTTCAAAGTCTTGAAATAAAATTGTTTCCCCTAAAGGCAAAACCTCTTCCCCATATACAGTTAGAAAACTTGCTGGCAATAACGAACTGATTAAAAGTACCATCATTACTAAAAAGCTACTCTTTTTTTTCATTTTAAATAGACCTCCCAATTTTAAACTCAATTTGGCATTTTTTTAAAATCTAGTAAGTTTAAATAAGTTTATAAAGTACCCTCTTTTTTCTAAATCATTTGCCCTCCCTTCTAAACCTATAATTAAAAACATATACACTACGCCCCTTGAAATTTATTTTATCTCTCTCTAATTATATTAACATTGTATTTTTGAAAATTAAACCTATGCAGACAAGAAAATAGTTTTTATTTAAAATTAAAAAAACTCATATCACATGTATATTTTAGCATACACTCTGAATTATGTAAATAAATTGTTGTTTGGTAAACGTAATTTTATTGTTCTACTATTGTTTTACTTTTAATTGCAGTTTTTTGTTGTTTTTTTCTTATTATCATAATAATATTATCATTTTTTTATTATATATAAACAATTT
Organism: Clostridium sp.; assembly: GCA_012517995.1. GTDB lineage: Bacteria > Bacillota > Clostridia > Acetivibrionales > Acetivibrionaceae > Herbivorax. The sequence goes on along the minus strand of JAAYTS010000157.1, from coordinate 443 downwards.
CTTGTTATATTTAAAAAAAAGTATCCACAAAAATAATTTTTCATCGCATAATTAATATATAAAGGGGGTATTTTTGTTTTGCACATGTACAACAACTCGTCTTTTAAAATGTAAAAAATTACTTTCTGGAAATAAAAATTGCGCATGATATTTTTAATAAAAAAGTAAAAGTATTGAAGTAAATTTAAAATCAATCACTGCGAAGTATTAAAAATCGCAGTATTGTGATAAATAATTTCATAAAAAAGATAGGAGGAGTATCAAATGAAACAAAAAATAACTGTGCTTTTGGCACTTATATTGTGCTTTTCAGTTTTAATTGTGCCAAATGTACAAGCACGTACTTTGACATCTAATGAAACCGGTAATCATGGCGGCTATGACTATGAATACTGGAAAGACTCAGGAAACGGTACTATGGTTCTAAAAGACGGTGGTACATT
>JAAYTS010000156.1 GCA_012517995.1 Clostridium sp. | reverse complement strand
TATTCAAAAATAAGTACAAGGGCTACAACAGCAAACAATATAACTATAAGGTATTCTGAATATATTTTATATTTTGTAAGTCCGTATTCTTCTATAAACATGGGAGGAAAAAAATCCGGACGGTATGTAACCACATTAAGTAAAAAAACGCTTATTGCCATAGGAATGATTAAAAATATTTCTTTTTTTGTTTGGGATTTCTTCTTTGTAGGAATTATGGCAGCAATTAAAAATCCAATTGCCGAAACAAATCTTCCTAAAATCCAAAAAGTAGTGGCTCTATTGGCACTTACATTTTCTACAAAAAAATCCGGCATTCCTTTAAAGCTTAAAGTGTGGAACATGTCTATCATACCTATTGTAAAAAAGACACTTCCCAAAAAAACCGTCCTTAAATTCCGTGTCTGGTCATAGGTGTAGTAGGATACTACAAATACTGAAAAGGAAACAAGTATGCTAATAAACTCAAATAGATAGTGCCAAGTCAGGTAGTTTGCTATGCTCATAATTTGTTCAAACTCTCTCTCAAAAAACCCCACCATTTCCAAAAGGGCATATGCAGCAACACCTGTAATTATTAATATAATGTAGTGCTTGTATTCAGTGTATATATCTGATATTTTTTTCAGCATTTGTCCTCACATACTTAGTTTTTTTTTATTCCCCATGTCATTTATAGGAAGAAAAGTCTTTGCTTTACCCACTTAATATTTTTACCCTATTCATTTTAACATTTCTTATGACCCCTATGCAAGTAATAACCCATAAAACAACTTTTTTTATTTGATTTTTACATATTGTTTAGTTAAAATTTAAGCTCCTTAGTTAATAAATTTCAACCTCCATGGGGATTATTAACTAAGGAGCTTTTATTTTTTTACTGTTCTATCATTGTATTGTTCAGATTATCCAATCCGCCGTCTTTACTTATAATTATTTTCTCTTCCTTTTGTGCATTTACAGTTTTGTATTTTATTTCCCCCTGGGCAAGAGCTGTCTTTAACACCGTTTCCATATCCTCTGCAATGACAAATTTTATTTTTCCTCTAACATTTTCAGGAATTTCGTCTAAATCTTTTTTATTGTCAACTGGCAAAATAATGGTATCAATGCCTGCCCTGTGGGCTGCTAACACTTTTTCTTTAAGGCCTCCTATTGCTAAAACCCTTCCTCTTAGGGTTATTTCACCAGTCATAGCCACATTTTTCTTAACAGGTATATTTGTAAGAGCTGAAACCATTGCCGTAGCCAGCGTTATACCTGCTGAAGGCCCATCCTTTGGAATAGCTCCCTCTGGAACGTGAATGTGGATATCATACTTTTTATAAAACTCCTTATCAATTCCATATAAGTCCACCCTAGAGCGTATAAAACTCATTGCAGCCCTTGCGGACTCTTTCATAACATCTCCTAACTGTCCTGTCAACTCTAGTTTTCCATTTCCCTCCATAAGCGTTACCTCTATAGATAAAGTGTCCCCGCCCACTGGAGTCCAGGCTAGACCTGTTGCAATACCAACCTCGTCTTTTTCATTTGCTAAATCGTACTTGTACCTTCTAGTGCCCAAATATTTTTCTATATTTGATGCAGTAATTCTTACTGTTTTTTGATTTGAGGAAACAATCTTTTTAGCAACTTTTCTGCAAACACTTGCTATTTGCCTTTCTAATCCTCTTACTCCTGATTCTCTTGTATAACAATTTATTATTTCCCTTACTGCCTTTTCATCAATCCTTATATTTCCCTTTTTAAGACCATGTTCCTTAATCTGTTTTGGGAATAAAAATTTTGTTGCAATATTCACCTTTTCCTCTTCTGTATAGCTAGACAGTTGGATTACTTCCATCCTGTCTAAAAGAGGTCTTGGAATAGTATCTAAAGTATTTGCTGTTGTCAAAAATAAAACATCAGACAAATCAAATGGAAGTTCTAAATAGTGGTCTCTAAATGCATAGTTTTGTTCTGCGTCTAAAACTTCAAGCATAGCTGATGCAGGGTCGCCTCTGAAATCGCTGCTCATTTTGTCAATTTCATCAAGAAGAATAAGAGGATTCTTTGAACCTGCTTGCTTAAGGGCAGCAATAATTCTTCCTGGCATTGAACCTACATATGTCCTTCTATGCCCTCTTATCTCAGCTTCATCCCTTACACCACCTAAAGACATTCTCACATAATTTCTATTAAGCGCTCTTCCAATGGATTTTGCAATTGATGTCTTACCCACTCCTGGTGGTCCTACCAGACAAAGAATAGGTCCTTTAAGGTCTTTTTTCAGTTTTCTTATTGCAAGATATTCTATTATTCTTTCCTTTACCTTTTCAAGTCCATAGTGATCCTCGTCTAAAATCTCCTCTGCACGCTTTAAATCAATAATTTCCTTTGTTTTATTATTCCAGGGTAAATCCAGCAGCCAGTCAATATAAGTTCTAATTACAGAACCTTCAGCAGAACCAGAAGGCATCTTTATAAGGCGGTCTAACTCCTTTAATACCTTATCTTCAACTTCCTCATTATATTTACCTTCTTTTAACCTTTTCTTATATTCTTCTACTTCACCTGCTACACCATCTTTATCTCCTAACTCATTCTGTATTGCTTTTAACTGCTCTCTTAAATAGTACTCTTTTTGCATTTTATCAATTTGTTTTCTAACTTTAACATTGATTTCCTTTTCAATTTGCATAATATCAATTTCTTTTACAAGAATTTCAAATAACTTTTTAAGCCTTACACTAGGTCTAAATTCGTTAAGAATTTCTTGTTTTTGTTCAACCTTTAATACCAGGTTTGATGTTATTATATCAGCTAATTGATCTGGATCCTCAATATTCATTATTGATAAAACCGTTTCAGGTGACACTTTATTGCTTAGTTTTGAATAATCTTCAAAAGTTGATAATACTCTCCTTTTTAGCGCCTCAATTTCAACTTCATTTTCCTCATCATCAATATAAATTTTTTCCACAATCTCAGCCATAAAAAATGGCTCTACTTGGGTATATTCTGAAATTTCTGCACGGCTTATGCCTTCCACTAAAACTCTTATTGTATCTCCAGGAAGCTTTAACAATTGCTTAACCTTACATATAGTACCAATTGAATAAATATCGTCTTCTTCAGGAGAATCATTCTTTGCATCCTTTTGAGCAACCAAATAAATTAATTGGTTGTTAATCATTGCCTCTTCTAAAGCCTTGATGGATTTTATTCTTCCCACATCAAAGTGTAATATCATATGGGGAAATACAGTCAACCCTCTTAGAGGTAATAGTGGTAACACCTGTTTTTTAATAACCTTTCTTTCTCCAGACATTTTACCATCCCCCTACTTTTTGAATTTGTATTGTTCTTCCAAAAACACAAACAGCAAAGCCATGAATCTTCACTATTATAACCTTAGTAACACATTATTTCAATTATTTTTATTTGGAATGTCTAGGCAGTAACCACCATTTGGCTAAAATGTAAATTTGATAATGTTTTGGCAGTTTAAAGATAACTATTAATACTTATTCAAATATACTTAATTATAATATAATTTATACCCAATATAAATAGGTCTAAATTCCCCTTTTAAAAAAAACAAATTTTATTGAATAGTAATTATAATTTGTGTATAATTAACATATTAAGTATTAATAAAATCTAGCACTTAAAGACGATTATATCATCTTTAACTATAAAAATGGAGTTGAAATATATGACAACTATTATATCAGGTGGAGTAACAGCACCAAAAGGATTTAAAGCTGCAGGAGTTTCATGTGGATTAAAAGACAACAATAATAAGGATCTTGCCATTATATCTTCTGATGACATGGCAATTGCTGCTGGAGTGTTTACTAAAAATGTAGTAAAAGGTCATTCCCTCCAATTGACTATGGAGCATATAAAAAATGGCTGTGCCAAGGCAGTTGTTATAAATAGTGGAAATGCCAATGCCTGCGTCGGTGAAGGCGGACTTAAAAATGCCAAAGAAATTGCTGAAGTTACTGGAAATCTTCTAGGCTGTGACTCTGAAAACATATTAGTAGGTTCAACTGGCGTTATAGGTATTCCTTTAGACATGCCTAAAATACTTGCTGGTGTTAAAAAAGCTTCTTCTAGTTTATCTATTGAAGGCTCAGATGATGCAGCCCAAGCTATAATGACCACAGATATTGTTAAAAAAGAAATTGCTATGGAAATAGAAATCCAAGGAAAAAAAGTTAAAATTGGTGCAGTTGCCAAAGGTTCAGGTATGATACATCCTAATATGGCTACAATGATAAGTGTTATTACAACAGATATTAACATTTCAAAAGAACTTTTAAATAAAGCACTAAAAGAAGCAATTTCACACACTTTTAACAGAGTTTCCGTTGATGGAGATACCAGCGTTTGTGATATGGTTGTAATACTTGCAAATGGAAAAGCTGAAAACTCTGGAATACTAAATGAGGATGCGGAATATAACAATTTTAAATCTGCTCTTGAATCTGTTTGCGAATATCTTTCACGATTAATTGCAAAGGATGGAGAAGGTGCAACAAAGCTAATTGAAGTTATTGTAGAAGGTGCTGCTAGCAGCGATGATGCTTATAAGATGGTATCTTCCATTGCCAAATCACCCCTTGTAAAAACAGCAATTTTTGGTGAAGATGCTAACTGGGGCAGAATCATAACTGCTGCTGGATATTCTGGAGCAGAATTTGACCCGAATTTAATAGACATTTCAATAGGCAGCCTTATGGTTTGCAAAAACGGAACTGCCCTGGATTTTGACGAAGGGGAAGCTAAAAAAATATTAGAAAAAGACAAAGTACAAATTAAAGTTAATCTTAAAAAAGGAGATTTTTCAGATAGAATATGGACATGTGATTTTTCTTATGACTATGTTAAAATAAACGGAAGTTATAGGTCTTAATTTTTAAAAATTTTATTGCCTATCTTTCGTATAATTGGTATAATTAAATAAAGAACTTGTCTTATTTTTTAATATGCCTAAAAATGCTGCTTAAATTATTAAATCTTTGCAACACTTAGATTTTTACACAACTAAATTAAACATTTATATTTATTAACCTTCATCTTAAAAGCAATCATTATACTTATTCTATGTAGTTATTATTATAATATTGGAGGGTATCACTATGTATAATCAATATGTTGTATTCATACTAGATGATAAAAATTTTGCAATTAAAATAGAACATGTAATAGAAATTATAAATTTCCATGAAGTTTTTAAAATTCCCAACTCACCTCCTTATATTGAAGGGCTTATAAATTTAAGAGACACAATTTATACCATATTAAATTTAAGAGAAATGCTTAATCTACCTGAAAAGGCTTTAGATTTAAGTGACAAAGAATGGGATGAAGAAAAACCTAAAATACTGCTAGTTAATATAAATTCTAAACTTATTGGATTAATGGTTGATTCTGTAGACAAAATAATGGTATTAGAAGATGAAAAAATTGTACCACCGTCTGAATTTGACTTTCAATTTGATTCAAGCTTTCTTGAAGGCATAGGCAAAATGGAAAATGACAAACTACTTTTATTATTAGACGCTGACGAACTTGTTAAAAAAATAATTGAAAAACAAATAAACTGTCATGTTTAATAAATAAACAAATTTAAAAGGATATGAGGGTAAAAAACTCATATCCTTTTAAATTTGTTTTATTTTTTTTGGTTAAGAGGAAATACTTTAAAAATTGTCTTTATTACATGTTTTAAAATAGTAACAAAGTCAAAGAAACCATCTGTTTTTTCAGTAAAAGTTATAATAGCATCACAAACAGATTCCTCTATAGTCTGGGTAGTTGATTCCACCTTGTCCACTCCATGTTTTACAGTTCTGGTAATATCATTGACATTCTCAACAGTTTGGGCAATCTTATCTTCATTTTTTTCAATGATTCCATCCACTCTTTTAAGAATCTTATTCACATTAACTAAAGTATTGATTAGAAATATTACTGCTACTATTCCTCCAACAACGGCAATTATACCAAAAAAATAAAGTATAAAATTCCCAATATCTTGTAGTGAGTACATTAATAAACCCCCTCTATCATCTATTAAGCCTAATTGAGTCTAATCAGGGTCTTACTTGTCATCTGTAAATATCTAACTTTATGTTCTCCTTTAGCTCTTATAAGCTTAAGCTATGAGTATTTAGAACTTTTGAAAATACAACAGAAACTTAAAACAATACTTGAAAAGCAACAGAAGAGAAAAACATTAAGTTAACAATTACTCTTTAGTCTCCTCAGAAGAATCTTCAACTTCAGCCTTCTTTTTAGATTTAGCCTCTAAAATTTTTCCTTTAATATCCTCCACAGAATGTTTTACATTGTCAACTACTTTTTTTGTACCTTTAGACACTGTATCAGCAGCTTTTTTAGCATTTTCAGCTATATCCTGCCTAGTCTCTTTTCCTGACTTAGGTGCGAATAACAGTCCAGCAGCCAATCCAAGTGCTGTTCCAATTCCTGCGCCAATTGCAGCATTCTTTGCAGCTTTTCTTTTTGCAGCCTTTTCTCTTTCCCTTTTATTTCTTTCTAGTAAGTCTTTTATTAGCATCTTATAGCACCTCCATATTTTTTATATACACTTATAATAATATTATACTTTATTTTTGAGAAAATTCCTAGTAATTATATGGTAATTATGTAGTTTTAAACTTATAGTTATTTATAAAAGTCAAAAAAGACTACAACATTAAAAGCTGTAGTCTTAAATATATTTCTATTTTTTATGCATCTTTTGCTACAAAACTTATTAAAAATTCACCATTAACTTTTTCCAATTCAAAATTTAACTGATAATCTGCTACCCCTTCATAAACTGCATCATTTAATCTAACAAATACATAATATACTTCCCCTTCTTTAGCAACATTTGTAATTTGGGTGAAAATAACATTTCCATCATTTAAATATACATAGTTCCCATCATTGCTAAATAGTATTTCAGTTGTCTCATTGGCTAATCTTGCCTTAAATTCATCATTGCACATTTCCTTCATTGACTCAATATCTCCCCTATACAGGGCTTTAATAAATCCAATAACCATTCCTTGTATAATTTGATTATCATTTTGGTCAATTCCCTCACTGGTTTGATATTCAGTAATATACTCTCCTTCAATTTCTTTTATTGTCTTTTTTAGTTCTTCATTTTCTAACTTTATCTCTTCATTTTGTTGCTTTATATATTTGTTTTCTCTTTTTATTTCTTCAATCTCCTCTTTGGCTTCATTAAAACTATTTTGAATCTCTTTTAACTGTCTTATTACAGGAAGCTGCTCTGGTACATAATTAAATGCAAATGTAGGAAATGCTAAAATAGAACCTGTAAAAAGGAACATAATAACAAACATACCTACAGCTATACCCGAAACCATCTTTTTTATGTTGGATTTTTTTGATTTTGTATTCTTTAATATATTTCTTTTGTTTATTTCTAATATATCATCTTTAATTTTAATTGATTCTTTCATTTTTTTAAGACCTCCTATTAATTCTTTTGTCTCATCATATTCTGTTTTACAGCTGCTACACCCATCAATATGCTTTTTTAATTCATTAGAAATGTTTTCATCCAACTCTCCCATTATATATTCTTCCATTAGATTTTTAACATCACTACAGTTCATATTTTTCCCTCCTTATATATCAATATTGTATTAATCAACGGCTTTACCACCATTATTATGTGTTTTCATTAGTTTTCTCATCTCTTTAAGTCCATTACTTATCCTTGACTTAACCGTTCCTTCAGGTATATCTAAAATTGCCGCTATTTCTTTTAAAGAAAGATCTTGAAAATATCTTAAAGTCAAAACCACTCTGCTATCCTCTTTTAAAGAAGATAAAGCTTTCAACAAATCAATGCTTTCCTCTCTCCCCCCTTCAATAAATCCTTCATTTTCTTCTATAAAATCCACATAAACCACATTTTTATTCTTTCTAAAATAGTCATTACACTTGTTTACAAGAATTCTGTTTATCCATGATTTAAATTTACTCTTATCCTTCAACGTATTTATTGAGTTAAAGGCTTTAAGAAATGTTTCCTGACATATATCAAGAGCCTCCCATCCAGAACGTACTATTCCAAGGGCTGTATAATATAACTCATTATGGTATGTTTTAACTATTGCTTCAAATGCTTTTTTGTCTCCTTTTTTTGCAGCTTCCACCATCATTTCTACTTCCACCTGCACACCCCCATTCTTTTTTTCCTGTTCTTAAACCTTTTTAAATCTAAATAAAAAATTAAGCTTTAAGATGTTCATTATAACAGCACCATAATGGTTCTTCTATAATAATGACGCACCTAAAGCTTATTTGGTTCACTTTTTATTTTGTAATATAAAATTTATTCTATATCCAAAGAAATAGTTTACTATTCAATTGCATTTATTGTTATACTTCCAGCCCCCATTTTTGCATCTATCTTTATTTTGTTTTCCGCATCATCAAAATTATCTGTCAAATAATACTTATCATCTTTTACCGCTTTAATACCCTTAAACTCCAATGGATTTAATAAACCAGTGTTTTTTACTCTTATTCCAGAATCTTTTGGAACATAAATGTCGATATCAGAAGCTCCTGCATTAATATCTATTTTAATTTCTTCCTGTCTCTCTCCTATAATCAGTTTGAATTTTCCAGCCCCGCCATTTAACTTTAGTTTTTCCACCTGCAGATTTGATATGTCAAACTCAGTCTCCACCGCACCTAAGTTTAAATTTATATCCCATAAGACATCTTCATTTAAAAATAAATTTGAATCCTCAAATTTAATATTTTCTTTATTAAATAAACGTTCAAAATCAGAAACTGAAAACTCTTCAAATGTCTTTATCTTAATCTTTGCTGTTTTATTATCGTCTTTATAATTTACTACAGGTTCTTTAACATTCAAACCATGGATATTCCCTTCAATAAGTTTATCATCAGTTGAATTAACATCAATCTTAACTGCTCCAAGTTCAACATCTAACTCTCCATACAAAGTTTCTTCTTTTTTTTCTATTCCAAAATAATTGTTATTTCCATGAGATCTTTCTTTGTAATTTGATGGATACCATTGACTTAGAACAATAATGGCTGCAATAAAAGCTATCCATGTAATTATTTTTACAAAATGGTATTTTCTAAAAATAATATTAATACCTATAACTATAAGAATCATAGATATCACTGTAGTTAGATTTCTAAATATAAAAGATATAAAAGAAGAAATAGAAAAATCCAGAAATCCTAATTGGGCCCCTATTATAACAACACCAATAAATATAAAAATCAATCCTACAATTATACTGTTTTTCTTCATAATGTCCTTTTCCCCCCTTTGTATATAATAAGTGCTCCTATAATTATCAATAAAACTGGAAAGACATATCTTAAACTAATAAATTCTCGTAATAAAATTATACCTCCAAAAATAATGAGACCTAAACCAATAAATGTTTTGTTCCTGTCTGAATTTGAACCAAACTCCTCCACACTGTCTCCCATGGTTTTGCTAAAATCCTTTTCCTCATCAAAATCACCATTAAAGCTGTCTCCCTCGTTATAAAAATTTCTGGAAACATACTCATCCTCCATAGGAATAACAAATATCGCAATGATGTAGGCAAATATGCCAGTTCCCCCAAAAAAAACCGAAATTATAAATCCAAGCCTTACAATGGTAGCATCAATATCAAAATATTCAGCTATACCACCACATACACCTTCTATAACTTTATTCCTCCTGGAACGGGTAATTCTTTTTCCCATATTTCTCCTCCTTTAACTGTTACTTTTAATTCATAAATATATATTCATTGTCTTTTAAATTGCTGTACAACAATTTTATTCTTGTCATCCTATAGTACGAATATTTTTAAAAAAAGTCTTATAATTTTATAAAAAATTTTAATAATATTTTTTCCTTTATAAAATACTCAATTAATGCTATTATTACTTAGAAGAATGGTTTTTATATCTTTACTACACAATAATTATAATTACAGCAGTTAAGGTGGATATACAATATGAATAAAGAAAAAATTTATGAATGTTTTGAAATTTTTATTATCTTTTTTAAAATAGGTGCATTTACACTAGGTGGCGGTTATGCAATGCTTCCACTGATAGAGAAAGAAGTTGTAGAAAATAAAAAATGGATAGACAGAGAAGAAATTCTTGATATGTTTGCAATAATGCAATCTGTCCCTGGAATAATTGCAATAAAGTCCTCAGTATTTATTGGTTTTAAAAAAGCTGGAGTCAGGGGTGCATTTTTTGCTGCATTAGGTGTAACCCTCCCTTCATTTTTGATAATACTTTTAATTGCACATTTGTTGTTAAGTTTAAGGGACAACATATATGTACAAAAAATCTTTGCTGGCGTAAGGGCCGGAGTTACTGCTCTCATTTTAGTAACAGCAATCAGGTTTGCCAAATCAACTTTAAAAGGCTATATTTCTATTTTAATTGCTATAGCTTCATTTGTACTTATAGTGTTTTTAAATATTCACCCTATTTTCACCATACTAATAGGTGGTATTTTAGGTTTTATAGGGTATCTAAAGTATAAATAAAAATATAGAAAGGTTTTTAGTTATGATTAATTTCACTCTCTTTAAAGTTTTTTTAATGATAGGATTGTTTAGTTTTGGTGGAGGTTATGCAATAATTTCCATCATACAGGCTGAAATGGAATCCTATGGCTGGATGAGTTCTACTGAATTTGCAGATATCATTGCCATTTCTCAGATGACCCCTGGTCCAATTTCCGTTAATACAGCAACTTATGTGGGCATGAGCACTGCTGGAATTTTAGGTGCAACCATTGCAACCCTTAGCATATCTCTTCCCTCATTTATTATTATGATTATTATTTCCCACTATTTTACACAATTTAAAGAAAGTAAAGTAATAAAATGGGTTTTAAAAGGCATACGCCCTGCAACAATTGGCTTAATTTTTTCTGCAGTGGTATTTTTAGCTGAAGCTTCTATATTAAATACAGACACTCAATTAGATTTTAGTTTAAATACAATTACATCCTTACTTGATATTAAAAGCACAATTGTTTTTGCATTTGTATTTATATCATGCTTAAAGTTTAAACTTCATCCTATACTGATTGTAGTGCTTTCTGCTTTAATTGGTCTTATTATTCTCTAATTCTTAATATCCCTAAATTGCTATCTTTATTGCGACATTTTATTGTAATAAAACAAAAATCCTAGTATAATTATAATAAGACAGTACAATTAAAATATTATTATTAAGGGAGGTAAAGCGCTCAATTCTAAAGATAATACAATTTGAAGGGAGGTATAATATGTATGCCCTTTGTGGAAATGTAGGTTGTTTCCACAGTATACATGAGAGTTTTTATGAAAAAACTACTGTATAATATTAAGTTTAGAAAAAAGTTTATTTTTGCTTTTACAATTATATTAATTACAGTTACTTCTTTCATAGTGTCTTTTTCAATTAATAATGAAAAAAATAACTCTGGCAAAAATAATTCTGAAAATAATTCATCAGGTAACAATATAATTATTGATGCTAATAGTGGGATTATACCTAAATCACCAGGTTCAAATGATGAGAATACTGGTGAAACAGCCTTTGAGGATGACACAACTCCCTCTGATGAGCAATCAACAGATACACCTGACATTAAAGATGATTCTGAAAATAATTCTGAAGATGACTCTGACTTAGATGATTCCGATATAAATAATTCAGATTCTGAAGAAACTCAACACAACGAAGAAAAGGAATTGGATTCTACTACTACACCTACTCCACAACCTACTTCTACTCCAAAACCTACTATTAAACCTACTCCTACTCCAAAACCTACTATCAAACCTACTCCTACTCCAAAACCTACTATTAAGCCTACTCCTACTCCACGACCTACTATTAAACCTACTCCTACTCCACGACCTACTATTAAACCTACTCCTACTCCAAAACCTACTATTAAGCCTACTTCTACTCCACGACCTACTATTAAGCCTACTTCTACTCCACGACCTACTATTAAACCTACTCCTACTCCACGACCTACTATTAAACCTACTCCTACTCCAAAACCTACTGTTAAACCTGTTGATCCACCAAAACATGGAGATTGTTCAGTAACATACAATGTACTTAATGATTGGGGAAATGGTGCAACTGTTATTGTTATAATTAAAAACAATACTTCTGAGCCTATAAACAATTGGACACTAACTTGGAGTTTTCCTAATGAACAAAAAATTTCTAATCTTTGGAGCGCACGATATGATCAAACTGGTAAGTCTATTGTAGTTACAGGTTCATCAACATTGGGCACTAGTGTGATCCCTGCAAACGGAGAAATAACTTTTGGTTTTAACATAGAGTATAAAGGAAAAAATGATTCTCCTAATAGTTTTGAACTTAACGGAGTGAAATGTAAAGTTAACTAACTTAAGTAAAATAAAAACCACCTTTCCTTTTATTTAGGGAAGGTGGTTTTTTATCTAATTGTAAAACTGTTTTTGTTCATTAAAAAAAGTTTTACATCCTAACTGGACAAACAAAATTACCGTTAATGATACACTTCCTAAAATGCCAAGCATAATGGCTATCTGATAGCTTATTGCATCAACTGGTGAAGCTCCTGACAATATTTGACCTGTCATCATACCAGGTAAGAAAACTATTCCCATTCCAAGCATAGAGTTAATGGTAGGAAGAATCGCAGAGTCAAAAGCATCATCAACAATATGCTTTGCTGCCATTTTAGGTGTTGCACCCAACATTAGAGCACCTTCAACCAGATGCTTCTGAGTACTCATCCCATCAACCAGCCTGTTTACTCCTAAGGTAATTCCCGTCATAGAATTACCTACTAGCATTCCCCCAATGGGAATAAAATACCGAGGTTCATACCATGGCGAAATATTTATAACAATAAAAAGAAAATAAAAAAAGCAAATGACACTTCCAAAGGACATTGAAAAGGCTATGATACGTCCTAATTTTGATATAAAACCTATTTTAGTCCTTTTTAAAATTGTATATATTGAAAAAATCTCCATAACTGCAAGTATCAGCACTGAATATACTGGAGATGGGTGTTCAAATATATATGTTAATAAATATCCTATAAAAATTAATTGAAGAGTCATTCTAACTGAAGATATTAATATTTCTTTTTCTCTAGAAATTCCTTTAAGTCTTACAATAATCAATAACAAAATAACAAATGCATATGCAGCAGCAACTTGCCACAATTGAAGTTTTATCATATCATCCATTATTTTTCACCCTCCCCCTGTCTATCTCCACAATGTTGTCTGAATAATCTAAAGCTATCTTTTTAGAGTGGGTAACCATAACCAGTGTTTTATTCTGTGATTTTATATACTCTATTACCCTTTCTATTACCACCTCTTCTGTTTTGTCATCTAGTGCAGAAGAGGGTTCATCAAGCAAATACACCTCTGGTTTCATTAAAATAATTCTTCCAAGAGCCATTCTTTGCTTTTCTCCACCAGAAAGTTTTTCTGCATTATCATCAAGTTTCTTTTTTAGTGAAACCATTTCTAAAACTTGAGTTAATTTATCATCACCTACTTCAGGTTTTCCTGAAAACTTAAGTCCTATAAGTAAATTTTCTTTTATACTGCCTGGAAAAACAACTGGCTGCTGGGGAAGCATAACCACCTTCCGTCTAAGTTCTACAGAATCTATATTATCTATAGGTAAATTGTTATAATATATTTCACCTTTGTCACAACTTATAAGCTTATTTAGAAGGCGAAGAAGAGTTGATTTTCCACTTCCGCTTTCCCCAACAATGGATGTAACTTTATTTTTGGGAATTTCCAATTGTTCTATATGTAAAATTTTCTTGTACACAACATTTTTTAATTTAAACATTCTTAACCCCATGAAAAAAATTAAAATTCAGCATTATTTACAGTCCTTGGGAAAGGTATTACGTCCCTGATATTTGTCATACCTGTAATGTACATTATTGCCCTCTCAAAACCAAGTCCAAAGCCCGCATGTTTTGTTCCACCATATTTTCTAATGTCCATATACCACCAATAGTCTTCTTTATTAAGATTCAACTCTTTCATTCTCTGTTCTAAAATCTCAATATTTTCTTCTCTCTGGCTTCCTCCTATAATCTCACCTACGCCTGGCACAAGAAGGTCCATAGCAGCAACTGTCTTGTTATCATCATTGAGTTTCATATAAAAAGCCTTTATATCTTTAGGATAATCAGTTACAAATACAGGCTTTTTATAAACTTTTTCAGTCAGGTACCTCTCATGCTCGGTTTGAAGGTCACATCCCCACTCAACAGGATATTCAAATTTTTCTTTAGATTCTAATAAAATATCAATTGCCTCAGTATAAGTTATTCTGGCAAAATCAGAATTTACTACATTATTTAGCCTGTCAAAAAGTCCTTTGTCTACAAAACTGTTGAAAAACTCCATTTCTTCAGGTGCATTTTCCATACAGTATTTTATTATATACTTTAACATATCTTCAGCAAGTTCCATATTATCGTTAAGGTCTGCAAAAGCTATCTCAGGTTCTACCATCCAAAACTCCGCAGCATGTCTTGCAGTATTGGAGTTTTCAGCTCTAAAAGTAGGTCCAAAAGTATATATATTTCTAAACGCCATTGCATAAGTTTCGCCCTCTAATTGTCCACTAACTGTTAAATTTGTCTCTTTTCCAAAGAAATCTTCTGAATAATCTACGCTTCCATCTTTTTCTTTTGGTACATTTTCCATGTCCAGAGTTGTTACTCTAAACATTTTGCCTGCACCCTCTGCATCACTTCCAGTAATTATTGGTGTGTGCACATATACAAAATTTCGTTCCTGAAAAAACTTATGTATTGCATAAGCAGCAAGAGATCTAATTCTAAACACAGCTGAAAAAGCGTTTGTTCTAGGTCTTAAATGTGCAATTGTTCTTAAAAATTCAAATGAGTGCCTTTTTTTCTGAAGTGGATAATCTGATTGAGATAATCCTTCAATTTCTATTTTTTCTGCTTTTATTTCAAATGGCTGCTTTGCACCAGGTGTTTCAACAAGCTTTCCCTGCACCACTATTGCTGAACCAACGGGAAGTTTTGCTATTTGTTTAAAATTATCTAATTTCTCATCTTCAAAGACCACCTGCAGGTTCTTAAAAAAAGTTCCATCATTTAACTCAATGAATCCAAAGGCCTTAGAATCCCTTATTGTTCTTACCCAGCCAGCAACAACAATATTGCTGTCTATATATTTTTCTGATTCTCTATATAAGCTTTTTACACTAGTGGTTTTCATCTATATACCTACTCCTTTACAAATTATTTTATATTTCAGTTGTTCACATTGTCCTATCTTTTAAAGTAATTTTATATTTGCCTTATCACAAGTTTCAATCATAGAATCAGGCCATACAGAAGCTTGTACTTCTCCAATATGTGCTTTTTTTAACATATACATACACATTCTTGATTGACCTATCCCTCCTCCTAATGTATAAGGCAGTTTACCTTCTAACAGTTCTTTATGAAATAAAAGATTTTTTCTATCTTCACAATCAGCTTCTTTCAATTGCCTCAACAATGCTTCTTCATCCACCCTGATACCCATTGAAGATATTTCCATAGCCCTGTCTAATAGAGGGTACCACAATAATATATCTCCATTTAAATTCCAGTCATCATAATCAGGCGCCCTTTCACCATGCTTTATTCCTGATTTTAGTATTCCCCCTATTTGCATTATAAAAACAGCCTTCTTTTCCTTTGCTATTTTATTTTCTCTCTCATCAGGAGAAAATTCTGGATACATATCCTCAAGTTCTTGGGTTGTAATAAAATATATTTCCTCTGGAAGTATTTTTTCAACACTAGGAAATATGCTGCATATATGGTCTTCAGTTTTCTTTAGTACATTGTAAATTTTCTTAACAGTTTCCTTTAACATTTCAATTTTTCTATCTTCTTTATTTATTACAATTTCCCAATCCCACTGGTCTACATATATAGAGTGAAGATTGCCCAAATCCTCATCTCTTCTTATAGCATTCATATCGGTATATAAACCTTCTCCAATGCTAAACTCATATCTTTTTAAAGCCATACGCTTCCATTTAGCTAAAGAATGTACAATTTCTACAATGTTTTCATCTATTCCTTTCACATTAAAAGCCACAGGTCTTTCAACACCGCTTAAATTGTCATTCATTCCAGATTCAGGCCTCACAAAAAGTGGTGCTGATACCCTTTCAAGCTTCAATGCTTTAGCAAGCTCCAATTCAAAAAAATCCTTAATTATTTTAATTGCCTTTGCCGTATCTCTTATGGATAAAACTGATTTATATTTTGAAGGTATAACAAGATTTTTACCCCTATCCAACATAAAAATCGTTACGCAAAACTTATAAAACTCTATAACCAGATTGTACCTAACGCTCTTCTAAATTTTATAATGTTTTCGTTTTAACGTAACTCCTCCCTTCTTTATTTTGCTTATTTTCTATATTTCTCCTTCTTAATAAAAGGAACTTGTTGAAGGCATCTTACAGCACAATCTATTAAATTAACCAATTCACATTATAACACTTGAAACTCAAAAATCCAACAGTTTCAAATATATTTCTTTTACAGCACCTTAAGTTTAGGAACAGGATTTAGAATTCTTTTAAGGAATCTGCCAGTGTGAGAATTATCAACGGTTATAATTTCTTCAGGAGTTCCTTGTGCTATAACAAACCCACCTTTACTTCCACCCTCAGGTCCTAGATCTATAATATAATCTGCTATCTTTATAACATCTAAGTTGTGCTCAATTACCACCACTGTATTCCCTGCATCAACTAACCTTTGTAGAATATCTGTAAGTCTGTGAACATCTGCTATATGAAGTCCTGTTGTTGGCTCGTCTAGTATATACATTGTCCTGCCTGTACTTCTTTTAGAAAGCTCAGTGGCAAGTTTAACTCTCTGGGCTTCACCACCTGAAAGTGTGGTTGAAGGTTGTCCTAGCTTTATATATCCTAGACCTACATCATATAGTGTCTGTAGTTTCTTTTGTATTTTAGGAATGTTTTTAAAAAATTCCAGTGCATCTTCAACAGTCATATTAAGAATTTCTGCAATATTTTTGCCCTTGTATTTTACTTCAAGGGTTTCCCTATTATATCTTTTTCCTTTACACACTTCACATGGAACATAAATATCCGGTAAAAAATGCATTTCAATTCTGATTATTCCGTCCCCTCTACATGCTTCACATCTTCCACCTTTAACATTAAAACTAAATCGTCCCGCTTTATACCCTCTAGTTTTAGACTCAGTGGTTTCTGAAAAAATTTCACGTATAATATCAAATACTCCTGTATAGGTTCCTGGATTAGACCTAGGTGTCCGACCTATAGGAGACTGATCTATATCTATTACTTTATCAAGATGTTCAATACCCATAATATCATCATGATCCCCGGGTTTTGTTTTAGCTCTGTTTAGCTGGCTAGCTAATTTTTTGTATAGAATTTCATTTACAAGAGAACTTTTTCCCGAACCTGAAACCCCTGTAACACAGGTTAGCACACCCAAAGGAAAATTTACATCAATATCTTTTAAGTTATTCTCTCTGGCTCCAATCACTTTAAGCCACTTTCCATTTGGTTCTCTTCTCTTTTCAGGAATAGTAATGGATTTTTTGCCACTTAGGTATTGTCCTGTAATTGATTTTGGATTTTGCTTTATTTCTTCTATAGTTCCCCTTGCAACAATTTCCCCGCCATGAATACCAGCACCTGGACCTAAATCTACAATATGGTCAGCTGCATACATTGTATCTTCATCATGTTCAACCACTATCAGTGTATTTCCTAAATCTCTCATCTTTTTAAGAGTTCTCAAAAGCTTTTCATTATCTCTTTGATGAAGGCCGATACTTGGTTCATCTAGAATATACAATACGCCCATAAGGCCTGAACCTATTTGGGTGGCAAGCCTTATTCTTTGAGCTTCCCCACCTGAAAGTGTACCGGCAGCCCTTGACAATGTGAGATAATCTAAGCCTACATCAACTAAAAATCCTAATCTTTCATTTATTTCTTTTAATATCTGATGGGCTATCATCCTGTCCCTTTCTGATAAATCTATATCATTAAAAAACTGTCTTACCTCTCCTACAGACATACAGCTAATTTCATGAATATTCTTCCCACACACTGTAACTGCAAGTACCTCTTTTTTTAATCTGGCACCATTACATTCTAAACACATATTTTCACTCATAAACTGCTCATAGTACTGCTTCATACCTTCTTTATGTGTCTCGTTGTATCGTCTTTCCACACTGTTTACTATTCCTTCAAAAGATGCCATAAAAGTTCCATTTCCATATTTTCTATCATATTCCACCTGCATCTTTTTTCCCTTTGTTCCATAAAGAATTATATCTAGAATATGTTCTGGCAAATCTTCAACTGGAGTGGAAAGACTAAAGTTATATTGTTCTGTCAAAGCATTCATATACATACTGGCATAGCTGTCATCCTTAGCTACATTCCAGCCAGCAACGGCAATTGCGCCTTCTTTTAATGAGAGCTTTTTATTTGGTATAATCAAATCCGGGTCAGCTTTTAATAAAGACCCTAGTCCTGTACAGCTAGGACAAGCCCCATAGGGATTGTTGAAGGAAAACATTCTTGGTGTTAATTCTTCCATACTAATTCCACATTCAGTACACGCAAAATTTTGACTAAATAAAATTTCTTCTTTGCCAATTACATCCACAACCAGTATTCCATTACTCAATTTCAGTACAGTTTCAATTGAATCTGCAAGTCTTTTTTGTATATTAGGTTTAACTATAATCCTATCTACCACAATTTCAATATTGTGTTTTTTATTTTTGTCAAGCTCAATAGGCTCATTTACGTCCACCACTTCTTTATCTACTCTAACCCTTACATATCCAGCTTTTTTTATATCTTCTAAAAGTTTTTTGTACTCTCCCTTTCTTCCCCTTACCACAGGTGCTAAAAGTTGTATTTTTGTTCCCTCATCAAGCTGCATAACATCATCAACCATCTGGTCCACAGTCTGCTGTGCAATTTCTTTGCCACAGGAAGGACAATGGGGCACACCTATTCGAGCATACAAAAGTCTTAGATAGTCATGTATTTCCGTCACCGTTCCAACTGTAGATCTGGGATTTCTGCTGGTGGTCTTTTGATCTATGGATATTGCCGGTGATAACCCTTCTATATAATCCACATCTGGTTTTTCCATCTGCCCTAAAAACTGCCTTGCATAAGAAGACAGAGACTCTATATAACGCCTTTGACCTTCTGCATAAATAGTATCAAAGGCAAGAGATGATTTGCCTGAACCACTTACCCCAGTAATTACAACCAGTTTATCTCTAGGAATTTCAATATCTATATTTTTTAGATTGTGTTCTCTTGCACCTTTTATAAAAATTTTGTCTCTTATCATATTTACACCTTATTTCCCTAATATTTAATATAATTTTTAGATTGCCTCTTTAAAAAATCTTACCACAATATTATATCAAACAAACATTAAAAATCAAACATAAGTTCGGTAAAATATATTAGGGAATACAAAATAAATCTATCCATTTTTAATATTATCAATAATTGAGGATTTTTTAATTTTTAAAAACTCTATATAAGATAAAAATAAAGATAGAATGAATACAAAAATTCCTCCCACTAATATTAATAAGGTTTATTAAAAAGGGATGCAATATTCTTATTTTATTTTTTCTTCTAATTCCACCAACATATCCCGCAGTTCTGCCGCCCTTTCAAACTGCAAGTCTGCTGCTGCCTGTTTCATATCACTTGTAATTTTATCAATAAGTTCTTTTATTTCCTCCTTAGACATTGTTTTACTGTCTTTATCAACTTTGTAGCTTACATCATCTTCCGCTGCCTTTACTGGCTCTATAACATCACGAATTCCTTTCACTATACTCTTTGGAGTAATTCCATGTGCCTTATTGTACTCCATCTGTATTTTTCTTCTTCTGTTTGTCTCATTTATTGCTTTTTGCATAGATCTAGTAACTACATCAGCATACATTACAACTTTACCCTCAACATTTCTTGCTGCTCTTCCAATGGTCTGTATCAAAGATGTCTCTGAACGAAGAAAACCTTCCTTGTCTGCATCCAATATAGCAACAAGGGACACTTCCGGTAAATCCAACCCTTCCCTCAAAAGGTTTATACCTACTAAAACATCAAAAACACCAAGCCTTAATTCTCGGATTATTTCCATTCTCTCAATGGTGTCTATATCCGAGTGAAGGTACTTTACTTTAAAATTCATTTCCTTTAGGTAATCTGTCAAATCTTCCGCCATCTTTTTAGTCAATGTGGTAACAAGCACCCTTTGATTTTTCTCAATTCTTTCACTTATTTCTCCAATAAGATCATCAATTTGCCCTTTAACAGGTTTTACAATTACCTCAGGGTCAATTAAACCAGTTGGCCTTATTATCTGTTCAACTATCTGTTTTGAATTCTCGCTTTCATATTTTGCAGGAGTTGCACTTACAAATATAATCTGATTTATTCTCTTTTCAAATTCTTCAAACTTAAGAGGTCTGTTGTCAAAAGCAGAAGGAAGCCTGAATCCATACTCAACAAGGGATTCTTTCCTTGACCTGTCACCATTATACATTGCACCTATTTGTGGTACGGTAACATGGGATTCGTCTATTATCATTAAAAAATCTTTAGGGAAATAATCTATAAGAGTAAAAGGAGGACTTCCAGGTTCCCTTCCGCTTATATGTCTTGAATAGTTTTCTATTCCTTGACAAAACCCGACTTCCTGCATCATTTCAATATCATACCTGGTCCTCTGTTCTAGCCTTTGTGCTTCTAAAAGCTTCTCTTCAGACTTTAGTTCTTTTAAACGCTCTTCAAGCTCCTTTTCAATAGACTTTATAGCCCTGTCCATCTTTTCTTTAGTTGTAGCGTAGTGGGATGCAGGAAAAATAGCTGCATGGTTTCTTATTCCCACTATTTCCCCTGTAAGGGAATCCACTTGAGTAATTCGTTCAATTTCATCTCCAAAAAATTCAACTCTTAAAATTTCCTCTGAAGAAGAGGCAGGAAAAATCTCTAAAACATCCCCTCTTACCCTGAACCTTCCCCTTCTAAAATCTATATCATTCCTGTCGTACTGAATTTCCACAAGTTTTCTTATAACCTCATCCCTATCCCTTTCCATTCCAGGTCTTAAAGAAAGCATAAGATCAGTATAGTCTTCCGGGTCACCTAGTCCATATATACAGGACACACTAGCAACAATAATAACATCTCTTCTTTCAAAAAGAGCTGCCGTTGCAGAGTGTCGCAGTTTATCTATCTCATCATTTATAGATGAATCCTTTTCAATGTAAGTATCTGTAGAAGGAATATATGCCTCTGGTTGATAATAATCATAATAGCTTACAAAATACTCCACGCAGTTGTCAGGAAAAAACTCTTTAAACTCGCTGCACAGCTGTGCTGCTAAAGTTTTATTGTGGGCAATAACCAATGTAGGTTTTTGCACTCTTTCAATAACATTTGCCATTGTAAATGTTTTACCAGAGCCTGTAACTCCTAAAAGGGTCTGTCCTCTAAATCCTGCATTTATGCCTTCCACCAATTTATCTATAGCAGCAGGCTGGTCTCCACAAGGTTTATAATCTGATTTTATTTTAAATTCATGCATAATAGCCCTCCTATTAATCTTAAACGATAAATATATACCACAGCCTATAAATTTAACACATATCTATTTTACATTAAGATTTTAAAATTGTATATTTCCATACAGATTGAATTCATATGTTATTAGCATCTAAAATATTGATTTATATATACAATTCATATATAGTTAATAGTATGTTCATGATTTTTTAGTAAACTTAAAAAAAGTGTTTTTAGTGTAATTTAAAAGGCGTTTAATTAAGAAAGGGGATTTTGTTTTGTTTAGAAAAATTTTACTGTTTGCAATGGCAGCTGTAATATCTTTATCTCTTTTATCCTGCCAAAAAGATAATAAACCAGAAGAATCACCTGAAAATTCACCGGCAGCATCAGAAAAGCCGCCTGAAAATATACCAGTGGCAGTTGTTAATGATACTGAGATTATGTTATTTGATTTATTTGAAATGTATCAAAATTTAAACAGAAACTATATGCAGCAGGGCATAGACATTACTGATGAGGAAACATCCAATCAAATTTTAGAGGAAGCTGTAAACACTTTAATTGCATACGAACTTCTTTATCAAAATGCTGTAAAAGAAGGTTATAAGATTTCTAATGATGAGTTAAATACAGAACTAGATGCATTTAAATCCCAATTTGAATCTGAAGAGGAATTTTTAAATTCATTGGAAATGCAGCAAACTACTTTAGATGAGTTTAAAAATGAACTAGAACGTGAATTAACCGTTTCAAATTATGTTCAAAACACAGTTGAACAGCCTGAAGTGACTGAAGATGAAATGCTGGAAATGTATGAGCAGTATATTAAAGAAACAACTGAAGAAAACCCACCAGAGTATGAGGAGTTAAAATCTAGAATAGAACAAAAAATTAGAGACAATAAGTTTTCACAAAAGGTTGATGAATTAATAGAAACTTTAAAAGAC